>NZ_JBTVYK010000048.1:0-53752 GCF_054788135.1 Streptomyces sp. O3 | reverse complement strand
ATGACCTGTAGCGTCTCGTGGGCTGGGAGTTGTTTATAAGACACCGCCCTCCGCTTCGCTCCGGGCTGGGCTCCGCTGACGCTCCGCCTGTTTTCCCCGCTTGCGGGGAAAACGGAAATTCTGCTTGCGGAATTTCTGTGGGTCAATTCGCGCTTGCGCGAATTGTGCGCCCCCGCGCTTGCGCGGGGGCTGATGCTGGCTGCGGGGCGGGGTGCATCATGTGCTGGGCTGTGTGAGGTCTGGGAGACTCGGCTGTTCCCCAGGGGGTGACGAGTCGTCACTGTCCTGGGGAACAGCCGAGTCTGGGGGAAGTGGGAGGCTCCGCTGCGCTCCGCCTGGACCTGCTCTCTCGGATTGAACTAGCACGTTCAGTGACGTTTCGTCAGGTTGCACTGCAACCGGGCTATCGAGGTGAGATTGATTTGGGATCCAGGGGGAATTTCATGCACAGATAGTGCATCGCTGGAATGTAGTTGCCTGGAATGTGTTGTGTGAGAATTATATTCTATGTCTCATCCCCAGACAGACCCACCGCCCCGGCCAGTGAAACCGGGCAACGCTCACAGCCTGCACGGCCACACACAGAGCCGCAGACCCCACCGTTCAGGAAGCCGCCGGCCTCGGCTCCGCACAGACCGGCACGCCAGACCAGACACCACCCACTCAACAGAACTACGCAACGCCAGACCGCACACGACGCCTACTCACATAGGCCCAGGTCCCCCCTGACAGGCCTGAAGAAAGAAACAGGACCCGGTAGCACGCGTACGCGCGCTCTAGAAGGAAGAGCTACGCGTTTTCCCAGCTCAGAGGCCTGGACTCCCGAAGGTATGTCAGCCCTGGACTGACATACCCCGGCCGGAACGCCAGCGGGTGGAGGTACTGCGGGCACGGCTGCGATGACTTTTCCCGGGCCCGCGGGTCTACCCTTCCGACAGCCATGATCAGAGATCACCGAGCGGGAGCAGGTAGCACCATGACGCAGTTGCTGCGGGTCCAGAACTTCACCGTCTCAAGCGACGGATTCGGCGCAGGCGAGGGACAAAGCCTGGAGCGGCCCTTCGGCCACGCCGATCCGATGAGCTTGATGAGCTGGGCCAGCACCACGGCCAGCTGGAAGATGCGGACAGAGCCAGGCGGCAGCCGCGGACTGGACGACTACCTCATCCGCGACTACGACCACAACATCGGCGCCGAGATCATGGGCCGCAACAAGTTCGGCCCGCAACGCGGCCCCTGGGAAAACGAAGACTGGCAGGGCTGGTGGGGCGACGAGCCCCCCTTCCACACCCCCGTCTTCGTCATGACCCACCACACCCGCCCGTCCCTCACCCTGTCGGACACAACCTTCCATTTCGTCAACGACGACCCCGCCAACGTCCTGGAAAGAGCGAAAAAGGCCGCCCAAGGCAAAGACGTCCGCGTCGGCGGCGGCGCCACAACCATCCGCACCTTCCTGGAAGCCGACCTCCTAGACACCATCCACATAGCAGTAACCCCATCGATCACCCTCGGCTCCGGCACCCGCCTATGGGAATCCCCAGACGAGCTAACCAACCGCTACCACCACAACACCATCCCCAGCCCAAGCGGAGTAATACACCACATGTTCTGGCGCTAAAAACCCACCCAGACATCTACAAACACAACACCAACCCCCAACAACCACACCACCACACACCCCAGAAAAAACACAGAGACAAGACCCAACGAAAACAAACCACGAGCACCTAACACCACACTAAAAAACCCAACACCAAGACCACCCTGGTGTCGGCGTAAACATGAACGCGGCCCTGGCAAGATTTTCGTGAAGCGGGAGTGTGCTTCCGTGCGCCGGTGACGCTCCGTCACGGGTAGCGGCGTCGGAGCTCTGCCATGAGGATGACGCGGTGGCGAAGGAGCGGAACTCCGGCACGGCCAGCCATGATCCTCTTCTGAAGCTTCAGATCCGTGATCCGGCCTTCGTTGACGCCAGAGTTGAATGGGGTGGTGATCCCTTGAGCGACGGCGTGCTGGTCCTCTCGGATGGCCTTGGCCAGGCTAGCCAGGGCCGGGAGGCGGGGAGGCCGCGAGTTGGTCGAGCCAGTCCGGTAGTGGGGCGGCGTCGCGGGCGTCGAGCATGGCGGCGAACTGCCTAACCAGGTCGTGAGTTCGGTCCAGCTCCGGGCAGTGCGTGAAGTCGCCCGAAAATAAGCCGTGATCAAGGCATCTGGGCTGACAGTTCGGGTCCGTGGAAGAGATCGTGCCCCGGTTGAAGGAGCTGTTGTTCCCGTCGATCTCGGACGTCGCGGTGCTGTCGGTGGACGTGAGCATCGCGATAGTGCGGGTCGACGCGGAATGCACTGCAAACGGTGCCGCTTGCCCGGCGTGTGGGGTCTGGTCGAACCGGGTCCATGGTTCCTACCTGCGGTTTCCGGCTGATGTGCCCAGCACTGGACGAAGCGTTGTTCTTCAGCTGAGGGTCCGCCGGTTTGCCTGCCGGACCCGCCGCACCTTCGTCGAGCAGATACCCGGCCTGACCCGTCGGCACGGTCAGCGGACCGAGCGGCTGCGCGCGACGCTGGCCTCGGTCGGCCTCGCCCTGACGGGCCGCGCCGGCGCCCGCCTGAGCTCCGCGCTCGGGTTATGCGTCAGCCGGAGCACCGTCCTGCGCCTGGTCGACGCCCTGCCCGAGCCGGAAGCGCCCGCCCCGCGTGTGGTCGGCGTTGACGGGTACGCCACCCGCAAGGGCCGCCACTACGGCACTGTTCTCGTCGACGTCGAGACCCGCCGCCCTGTCGACCTGCTGCCCGACCGGGAGGCATCGAGCCTGGCGGCCTGGCTCACCGATCGGCCCGGCGTCGAGGTCGTGTGCCGGGACCGGGCACCGATTCGCCGATCGGACCTGGGATCGGCATGCCGCCGTCCACGCCCTGCTGACAGCGGGACACAGCCGTCGCTCGGTGCAGCGGCAGCTCGGGATGACCTACCGCACCGTCAAGCAGCTCGCAGACGCCGCGATGCCGGAGGAGCTGTTCACCGGTCAGTGGCAGAACCGGCACTCCGTCCTCGACGACTACAAGCCCTATCTGGACGACCGCTGGAGCGAGGGCTGCACCAACGCCTGGAAGCTGTGGGAGGAGATCGTGCCACTCGGCTACAAGGGCAGCTACCAGCGCGTTCGCGCCTGCCTGCACGACAAGCGCACCTCACCGCAGCCGGTGACCGCCCGGCCGCCCACGCCCCGAACCGTCGCCGGATGGATCCTCCGCCGTCCGGACACCCTCACCGAACCCGAGCAACTCCAACTCAAGGCCGTCCGGACGCACTGCCCCGAAATCGACGCCCTCACCAGACACGTCCGCTTCTTCGCGACCATGCTCACCGAGCGCCAGGGCGAGCGCCTGCCCGACTGGCTCGACGCCGTCCGGCAAGACGACCTGTCCAGCCTCCACACTCTCGCCGCAGGCATCGGCCGCGACCGCGACGCCGTCATCGCCGGCCTGACTCTGCCCTGGAGCTCAGGTGTCGTGGAAGGGCACGTCAACCGGATCAAAATGCTCAAGCGCCAGATGTACGGCCGCGCTGGCTTCTCGCTGCTGCGCAAGCGAGTTCTCCTCGCTTCGTGAGGGCAGCTGCTGCTGTCAGCACCTCAACGGTTCGCGGCTCTGCGAATGGTGACCACGGACAAGAACGGGTCGGTAGGCGGCACCAGCTCCCTGGAGGAGACCTCTACAAGGTGCGCCGGAGCATCGCCATGCTGCAAGGCGGTCACGTACTCGATGATCTGAGCGTGGGAGAGTACGGGCACTCTTTGGCGCAGGATGTGCATGGCATGAACCCTCCCACGAGCGCCTGCCACTGCCCGGACCTCATCGTGCAGATCGTCCACTGCGGTCCGCGTGACCTGCCTTCGAATGCGGACTCGGTAGTCCGCCTCCCACGCGTCCGTTACTGCAGAGACGACACCGATCTGATGCAGGCTCCCGTCGACGCGGTCAACAAGGTACGGCCCATTCCCGGCCAGCGCGAAGTCTGGGTTTCGGGTGCGCAGGTACTCCTCAGATGTCCAGGAAATGATCCATACCAGCTCATGCTGCTCTACATGCGACACAGCCATCCGCATCGGGACAAGCCCAAGTGAAAGCTCTCGCTGGTAGTCGCGTTCCAGTTCTTCCTCAACGATCTGAACCGCGGCATCTCGTTCAATCACTTTGGCAGCATCTCGTACGGCCCGGATGGCTACCACCAAGTTTCCTGCTCGCTTCACGTCTTGGCAGATCGTAGTGGACGCACGTGAACGGCGCCAACGCTGCTGATTCTCCGAGCTATGAGGTAACCCGACAGTCAGTTACGGTGATCTCGTCACAGAAGTTGTGTCAGAACCCCTTGAAGTGAACGAAGCCAATCAGGCGACCTGGCGGGGCGAGGGTGGCCGCTCGTGCGGTGTGTCGATCGGCAAACCGCGACGCAGGGGTGCAATGGCCATCTTGACCCGTTGGTAGTGGCCGCCGTAGCCCTTGGCGACGATCTCCTGGTGCAGCACCGTCGCGGTGTGCTCGCCTTCCTCCCAGCGTTGACGCAGATACTCCAGGTACGGATCGAGGCTCGTGGACCGGCGGGGCGGGGTTCGGCGTACGCAATCCTGTCAGGAGGCAGCGCGTGCGTACTTGGCAACGGTGCGTCGGTTCAGGCCCAGCTCGCGGGCTATCGCGCTGAGCGAGCGGCCGGAGTCAGAGACCGCGTGCACCGCCTCGAACAGCAGTTTGGCGTGGCGGCGAGCAGGAGAATCAACCGTCTCGGATGGTTCCGCCGACGGTGGTGTGGCGGGTTCGGGTTCAGGTACTGCGGCGGACAGACAGCCGCGGTGCGCGGCGGCAATGTCCGAGACCCGTTTCGGCAGCCCCTGCCAGAGGTGAAAACGGTCGCTGACCTGCGCTGCTTCCGGTGCCCCGTCGGTGATGCCCTGCCGGTAGACCAGCGAGCCGTCCCGGCACACCACCTCAACGCCGGGATGCGTGCGCAGCCAGGCAGCCGGCCCACAACTCGATCGGCAACCGCGTATCGGCATCCACCAGCAGCGTGCCGTAGACGTCCGCGTACAACGCGAAGTCGTCCACGCCCAGCACCCGCGGTGTCGTGACCGACGGCAGTCGCATGCGCATCAGCTGGAACAGCACGCTTGTCCGCGACAGCGGCGCCTTCAGAGTGTTCAGGAGCCGGGCCCCGCCACGGCCGGCGAGCAGTACCCCGGCCATCTCCACCAGATGCTGCAGCAGCGGACTGCGACGCTGGTAGCGCACCGTCAGCCCCTCTACCTGCTCGGCGAACGTCCGCCGGCCACAGCTCGGACTGTCACAGAACAAGCGCCACACCGCCAGGGTGATCAGCACCGGGCGTCCACCGGCAGCGACGTCGCCCAGCGTGCGGGAGTACCGGCTGTGCACCCGCGCCGATTCGCGCCCGCAGCCCGGACACGTCACCATCAACTCACGTGTCCGAGCGGCGATACGGACCACGCCGCCCGCCGACCACACCCGCTCCACCCGCACCACATCCAGGTGCGGAGACATGATCCGTACGAGGTCATCACACACTCGCAGACGGTCCCGCTACCCGTGACGGAGCGTCACCGGCGCACGGAAGCACACTCCCGCTTCACGGAAATCTTGCCAGGGCCCCATCGGAGAGTACGCGGACACCGGGAGTTGCGCAGCAAAGTCGTCGGGCTCTACAGAACCGAGTTGATCAAGCCGCAACAACCTTGGAAGACCCTGTCCGAGGTCGAGCTGACCACCGCCGAGTGGATCGACTGGTACTGCCACCGCCGCCTCCACGGTGAGATAGGCCACGTCCCGCCCGTCGAGCACGAGACCAACTACTACCTCACGAACACGAAACCCCAGGTCACAACCACCAATTGAGATCTCTACCGAACCCGGGGCGATTCAGAGTCCGTGGAGAGCCCGGTACTCGGAGACGGGTGCGCCG
Organism: Streptomyces sp. O3; assembly: GCF_054788135.1. Lineage (NCBI taxonomy): Bacteria > Bacillati > Actinomycetota > Actinomycetes > Kitasatosporales > Streptomycetaceae > Streptomyces > Streptomyces sp. O3. The sequence goes on along the minus strand of NZ_JBTVYK010000048.1, from coordinate 47,779 downwards.
GGTTCGGCGAGCGGCACGGGGAAACGGACCGGTGGCAACAGTGGAACAGCGCCGGCATGCCCGTCAGGGGGCCTGTAACTGCAATGAGTTGCAGGCCCGCCCTCTTGCAAGGTGGCTCACTTCTTCAGTACAGCCTCCATGACGCTTTTGGCGATCGGGCCGCCAAGCGTGCCGCCCGCGATGGCGTCACGCGGAACGTCCTGGCCTGGGTCGATGAAGACCGCCACGGCCACCGACTTGCCCTCGGGGCTCTTTCCGTACGCGATGAACCAGGCGTACGGGGGCAGCGAGTTGTTGACACCGTGCTGGGCGGTGCCCGTCTTCGCGCCCACCGTGATGCCGTCGATCAGCGCGGGCCGGCCCGAGCCCTCCTTCGCGGTGTGCTCCATGGCCTCCCGGGTCATGCCTGCAGTCTGCTCGGAGACAGCCTGCGACATCGCCTTCGGCTCATACTTGTCCAAAATGTTCAGATCGGGACCGCGCACTTCGTCGACGAGATGTGGCTGCATGAGCTTGCCATCATTGGCGATGCCCGCCGCCAGCATGGCGATCTGCAGTGGAGTTGAAGTTACCGAGCCCTGGCCGATGCCGCTTAGGGCGGTCTGGGGCCGGTTGATGTCGGTGGGGTAGATCGAGTTCCCGGCGCGCACCGGGGTGTCCACCTTGGGATTGTTGAAGCCGAACTTCTCCGCCACCTCAGCCATCTTGTCCTTGCCGATGTCGGCGGCGAGCTTGCCGAACACGTTGTTGCAGGAGTACTGCATTGCGACCGCTACCGAGGCGTTGCGGCACGGTGCTGCCTTGTTGAGATTTGGCAGGACGGTTCGGGTGTCGGGCATGGTCCACGGGTCGGGGGAGTCCGTCGGGGCGCGTACATCGGTCACCTTTCCGGCCTCGATGGCGGCCGCTGCGGTGAGCACCTTGAAGGTGGACCCGGGGGCATAGGTTTCCTTCAGCGCCCTATTGAGCAACGGTTTGTTTCTGTCCTTGTTGAGTTCTTCCCAGGCGCGCTGGTCCTTCTTTGAAATTCCTGCGAAAGTCGACGGGTCGTATGAGGGGGTCGATGCGAGAGCGAGAATCCGACCGGTCTCGGGTTCGATGGCTGCGACACCTCCCTTGAATGTGCCGAGCCCTTCGTAGGCGGCCTTTTGGGCATGTGGGTCGATGGTGGTGAGTACGTCCCCGCCTGCTTGCGGCTGGTTGGTGAGCGTGCGCAGTGGGTCTTTGAGATGCATGCGACTGTCGGTCCCTGACAGCAAATTGCTGTTGAGCGCCTCGAGTTGGGTGGAACCGAATGCCTGGGATGCGAAGCCGGTGACCGGCGCGTACATCGCCCCGTCGGTGTACGTGCGCTTGTATTTCAGGTCGGATCCCTCCACGCGTTCCGATCCGGTGATGGGTTTCCCGCTCACCAGGATGTTGCCGAGCGGTTGTGCGTACCGCTCGATCGCCACGCGTCGGTTCTTCTCGTGTTCGGCCAGTGCGTCCCCCTGCACGAGCTGCACCCAGTTCGTGCGGATGAGCAGCGCCAGCATGAGAAGGCCGCAGAACACGGATATGTGCCGCAGCGTTTTGTTCATGGTCGAACCCTTCTTGTTTCTCCGGCGCGCCCGGATCCACGAAGGGCGCGCCGTTCTTTGGGCGGTGTCCGCGTCGTGCGGACGGCGCGCAGCTCCGGGTGTCTCTTTGGTGGATGCGAGAGAAGCCGGGGTTGCGCGTGGGGTTTGAGGTGTTGTGCGTCGCTGGCGCCTTGTGTTCAGGCCTGACGCAGGTGGTCGCGGAGCGTGCGGGCCACGTGCGCCATGAGCGCCTCGGCCGCGGTTTGCGTGGCGGCGGGCACGTGAGACCGGGTGAGCGCGGCGACCGCGAACGTTTGGCCGTCGGTGTGCTCGACCACGCCGATCTCGTGCCGCAGGTTGAGGAGCGTGCCGGTCTTGGACGACCAGGTCGAGGCGTCGGAGGCGAAGTCGGGGGCGAGCCGGTGACGCAGGACGTTGTGGGCCATGAGACAGCGCACCTGCTGGGCGGAGTCGGGGTCGAGGGCCGACGGCCGCCACAGCGCTTGAAGCAGATCGGTCCAGGCGCGGGCGCTGCCGATGTTGGCGCGGGTGACGTCCAGTTGGGGCACGCGGTGGCCTTGTCCGTCGGTTCTGGAGTCGATGGCCAGGGATTGCGCGAGGTGGTGTGCGTCGTCGAAGCGTTCGGCGGGGGTGTCGATCAGGTCGCGCATGGGGTGCCGCACGGTGATGCCGCGCAGGCCGGCCCGTTCGAGGAACTGGTTGACCTGGGCAGGCGGGGTGAGGTCGAACAGCGCGTCGGCGGCCGTACCGTCGCTGAGGCTGGTGCTCAGGTAGAGCAGGTCGTCTACGGCGATGCGGGCGGGGTGGCGGAACCGGGCCAGGCCGATGGGACCGGGTGTGGTGACAAGACCGGGGGCCACATCAATGGGCGCGGCGCCATTGAGTTCGCCGAGGCGGATGCGGTCGGCGGTTGCCACGGCGAGGGGGATCTTCACGAGCGAGGCCGCGGGCAGCTGCGCTTCCGGGTCGATACCGATCTCGTGGCCCGAGTCGAGGTCGCGGACGAGGAAGCTGCCGTGCAGGCCGGCATCGTGTAGTTGCTCGCGCAGGTGGTGCAGGAGGGCTTGGGTGTTCATGAGACCGATCGCGGAGTGTTGGGGTCTGGGGCCGGAAAGGCTCCCAGGCAGCGGGACACGGCGTCGTGCAGGCGCTCTTGGAGCGGCTTCGGGTTGCTTTGGTCGGCCGTGGCGATGACGTATCCGCGGATGGCCGACAGTTCGCCAGGCGGAAGCCAGGTCAGGTCGAGCTCGCGTGCCTCGACCTGGGAGCACAGCACCAGGTCGGCCGAGCCCAGCGCATGTGCGGCGGCCGTGGCAAGGTCGGGCGCGGCGCGCAGCTGATCGAGGCGCAGCCCCGCGGCGTCGCGCAGCCGCATCAGTGGGTCACGGATGTGCGGGACGTCGTCCTCGGGTTGGAACCAGATGTGCCGGGGCGGCTCCGAGCCGTGGCGTCCTGGGCGCAGGCTGTCGAGGTGGACGCGCTGGGTGCCAGGTGGTTGCAGTCCGGCCAGGCCGAGGGGCACCGTCCAGGCGGCCTCGTCCGCGGGCGCCGGCATCAGAGCAGCGCGCGCCTGCTGGGTGTGCAGGAGCTCGGTGCGGTCGGCCGGTGCGGCGGGCTGCGGTTCGACGACAAGGCCGAGCTGCCGGGCGTCCGCGATCAGGCGGGCCAGGGCGGCGGCAGACAGTGTCAGCGGCACGGCCAGCCGCCAGGGCTTGCGCCCGGCGCTGCGGGATTCGTGTTCAAGTGCGTCGGCGGCCTGCAGCAGCCGACGGGCGGCAGGCAGCAGGTCGCGGCCGAACGGCGTCAGCGCGAGCCGGCGGGTGCCGCGCTCCAGCAATGGCTGGCCCAGGCGCTGCTCCAGTGCTGCGATACGCCGGCTGGCCACCGGCTGGGACATGCCAGCCGCTGTGGCGCCCGCGGTGAAGCTCTCGCGTGCGCTGACGTTGACGAAGGCCCGGCACGCTCCTACCAGGTCCATACCCCCACCTCATGTCGAATCAGCATGGAACCCTTCATTTCCGCATTAGACAGAATAGGTCGCTATGGGGAGGATGCACCCATTGCCCAGGCGGACGCCAATCGACGCCTTGGAACCGAAGAGGGGAACAGTCCATGCCTCGGCCTCGCCTGCGTCAGTTCGCGCCTGTTGTGCTGTCGGTGATCCTCACGACGGTCCCGCTTGCGGCATGCGCGTACGACGGCACTGCCAAGCCCTCGCCTTCAGCCGGCACTGACGACACGAACCGCATAGGTACGCCGGATCGAACGGACGCCGCCTTCAAGGAGATAGAGCGGTCGTTCAAGGCACGGCTCGGGGTGTACGCGGTGGATACCGGCACCGGCCGGGAAGTGGCCTACCGGGATGAGGAACGGTTTGCGTACGCCTCCACCATCAAGGCGCTGCTCGCCGGGGTGGTGCTCCGCGAGCGGAACCTGGACGGGATGCAGAAGCGCGTCGCCTACTCCAAGAGCGATCTGATGCCGCACTCCCCTCAGACCGAGCAGCATGTGACCGACGGCATGACCCTGGCCGAGTTGAGTGCCGCAGCCATGCATCACAGCGACAACACCGCAGCCAACCTGCTCTTCGATGAGATCGGCGGCCCCGGCGCACTGCAGCGCGCGCTCAGGCAGGCCGGTGACCAGGTCACCCGCTCCGACCGTCGCGAGACCGATCTGAATAGCTGGGAGCCTGGCGAGGAACGTGACACCAGCACGCCGCGGGCACTCGCCGAGTCTCTGCGCGCCTTCACTCTCGGCGACGAACTCGACGAACCCGAGCGCGAGCAGCTGGTCCGGTGGTTGAAGACGAACCCCTCCGGAGCAGAGCTCATCCGCAAGGGGATGCCCAGAGACTGGCAGGTCGGTGACAAGAGCGGCGGTGGCGGCCTGTTCGGCGCCCGCAACGACATTGCGGTGATCTGGCGTCCGGACGCCTCACCGATCGTCGTGGCCGTGATGTCCAACCGCCGCACATCGACTGCCGAATACGACGACAAGCTGATCGCCGAGGCCGCATCCGTGGTGGCCTCGCATCTGCGCTGAGGATCCGCCGGGCGCGTGGGCGATGTACAACTAGGCAACGCTTCGTTGTACATAGAAGGTGTGTGCAGAGGAGGCGCCCATGTCGAAGTTCGTAGTCGATATCGATGATGACCTGCTGTCCGAAGCGGCGGACACGCTCGGTACCACCACCAAGTGGCCACGATCCGTGCAGTTCTGGAGGCGGAGATCAACCGCCGCGAGCGCCGCGACTTCGCCGCCGCCATCAAGAGCGGCGACATCGACCTGACCTACGACTCCCGCCGTGACGGCTTCCCCGCGACCACCAGCCACCAGCGCACGGATGCTGCGTGACGATCCGCCCCACCTATCTCATCGACAAGTCCGCACTGGAACGCTGGAACCGGCCCGCCGCCGAAGGCCGCCTCGACGAACTGTCCGACCAGGGCCTCCTCGCAGTGTGCGGGCCCACCGAGATGGAGATCCTTTACAGCGCCCGCGCCGCCGACGAGGCAGAGCGGCTCACGGACTGGATGAGCGCCTTCACCAAGCTCTACATGCCCGACGAAGTGTGGGACCGCGCCCAGGAGGTCCAGCGGAAGCGGACACCGCCCATCCTCTCCCGCCGCCTTCTACCGTCCCTGTCAGTCCTGAAGATTCCGGGGGAAGGACCCGTTACCGGGGTCGCCAGCGCACATGGTGAGGGCGGCCGTGAGGTGAGGCCCGTCTGGCGTCGTCCCCAGATGTCGAGCAGAGCGTAGGCGCGGGTGCCCGTCCGGGTCGCCGGGCCACGGGGCAGTGGGTGGGCTCGGGACCGTTTCAGGCGGAGTGGAGGGCGAGGGTGGGAGAGAGGCGGGAGGCGCGGATGGCGGGGTAGAGGCCGGCGACGGTGCCGATGACGAGGGTGGCGCCGAAACCTCCGATGACGGACCACAGGGGGATGACCCAGGGGATGTCGCTGCTGAGTGCGTACACGGCGGTGGCGGCGGCGCCCAGGACGATGCCGACGGTGCCGCCGAGGCCGGACAGCAGGAGGGATTCGGTCACGAACTGGCCTCTGATCTGGCCGCGGGTGGCGCCGATGGAGCGGCGCAGGCCGATCTCGAAGCGGCGCTCAAGCACGGAGATGATCATGGTGTTGGCGACGCCGACTCCGCCGACGAGGAGGGCGACGCCGCCCAGGCCCAGCAGCAGGCTGCTGAAGGCGCCTTCGGTGGCGGCCTTGGCCTTGAGGTTGGCCGACGGGTCGCTGACCTCGACGTTGCGGGGTGTCTGGGGGTCGACGGCCCGAGGGATGAGGGCGCGTACGGCGGTGACGGCTTGGTCGGCGGAGCGTTCGTAGACGGTGGTGGGGTGGCCGTCGAAGCCGAGGCGGCTGGTGGCGGTGTCCCAGCCGAGGAGTGCGGATCGGGCGATCTCGGGTGCCAGGGGCAGTTCATCGAGGATGCCGGTCACCGTGTGGTACTGCCCGGCGATGTAGACCTGCTGGCCGGGGCTGGTGATGCCCAGGCGCTGGGCGGCGACGTCGCCGAGTACGACGGCCGGGTACTTGCCGGTCGCGGCGTTCAGCCAGGTGCCGCTGCGCACGCTGCCCCGCAGGGTGGTCAGGAGGTCTTCGGTGGCGGCCTGGACGGTGATCCCGCCGGTGATGGATTCGTCGATCTTCTCGGAGCGGCGTACGGAGTGGTCGAGGGTGGCGGTGGCTCCCACGTGCTCGACGCCTTCGATGCGGGCAATGCGGCCGGCGGTGTCCTTGGCGAGGGGAATCTTCTCGCCGGTGAGCAGGTCCTCGCCGGGGGTGACGACGAGCATGTCGGTGCCGAGCCGGTCAAGTTCGGCGAGGAGTTTTTCCTTGCTGGAGGCGGAGATGCCGACCACGGCGATCATGGTGGCGATGCCGATGGCGATGCCGAGCGCGGAAAGCACGATCCGCATGGGGCGGGAGCGCATCCCGGCCGCGCCGGTGTGCAGGACGTCCCTGGGTGTCAAACGGGCCGGTTTGAGGCCGGGGCGGTGACGGCGCTTGCTCACCGGAGGTCACCTCCCACGGGGAGTTCCTGGGCGGGGCCGCTGCCCGGCGCGGTGTCCTGGGCGATGAGACCGTCGCGGATGCGGACCTGGCGGGGCAGCTGGGCGGCGATGTCCATGTCGTGGGTGATGACGGCGATGGTGGCGCCCTCCTGGTTGAGGTCGTGGATGAGGCGCATGACCGCTTCGCCGGAGGCGGAGTCCAGTGCGCCGGTCGGTTCGTCGGCCAGCAGCAGGTCGGGCTCGCCGACGATAGCGCGGGCGATCGCGACGCGCTGCTTCTGTCCGCCGGACAGTTCGTGCGGTTTGTGCCGTACCCGCTCCCCCAGGCCGACCCGTTCGAGTGCGGTGGCGGCACGGCGCCGGCGTTCGGCACGCGGCAGGCCGGTGTAGAGCAGGCCCTCGGCGACGTTGTCGAGGGCAGTGATCCCGGCGACGAGGTGGAAGGCTTGGAAGACGAAGCCGATGTGCTGGGCGCGCAGGGCGGACAGCTTGCGGTCGGTGAGGGTCGCGGTGTCGTGTCCGGCGATGGTGACAGTGCCGGCGGTGGGCTGGTCGAGGGTGCCGACGATGTGGAGCAGAGTGGACTTGCCCGATCCCGAGGGCCCGACAATGGCCAGGAGTTCGCCCCGTGCGATGGTCAGGTCGATGCCGCGCAGAGCAGCGACGCCTCCGGGATACTCCTTGGTCACCTTCGACAGCCGCACCACCGGCTCCACCACCGCGGTGGTGGAGTGGAGGGGTGTGGTGGCGGTCATGCGGAGGCCACCCCGACCTTCATACCAGCGGCCAGGTCCTTCCCGGAGATCTCGACCCTGCCCTGGGCGAACATGCCGAGGGTCACCTTCACCTCGCGGGTGCGCTTCCCTTCGACGACCTGGACTCCGAAGGAGCCGTCGGGCAGGGCGAGCAGGGCGCTGACGGGCACGCTCAGCACGTTCTTGCGCGTCTGGCCGGTGAGTTTGACGGTGGCGGGGGACTTGTCGATGCCGTCGACCTTGTCGGGGTCGTCGAAGGTGACGGTCACCGCGACCCTGGGGGTCTTGTCGCCCGGGTCGTCACCGGTCGTGGCGGTGGCGCCGACCGAGGCGACGGTGCCCGGCGCGGTCGTGCCGTCGGGCAGCTCGATGCGCACCTTGGTGCCTTCCTCGGCCAGGGCGGCCTCGGACACCTTCACCCTGAGTTCCACGACGCGCTCGGAGCTCGTCGTGGTCAGCACCTGCTGGCCGGGCCCGACGCGGTCCGCGACGGCTGCGTTCGCCGCCTGGATCCGTACCGAACCGGGGGCGAACGCGATCTGCCCGGGCCCGATCCGGCCGGTCTGCTTCAGCCCGTGCTTCTTCTGCCATCGCCTGACCGCTTCCTCGGTGCCCGCGGTGAACTCCTCGTCGTCCGCCAGGGCCGGGTTGTGGCCGAGCTCGCGCAGGTTCCGCTTCAGCTGCCGCACGTCCCTGCCCTTGTCACCGCGCTTCAGCTCCCGGTACATGGGCTCCGCCCCGTACATCAGCCGCACCTCGTGGCCGTCGAGGGCGTACAGCTTCCCATCCCTGGCGACCTTGGATCCGCTGCCGGTGATCCAGGTCAGGGTGCCGGAGGCGCCGGCGTTCAGTTTTCGCTCGCGGGAGTAGCCGAGGGTGCCGTCCACGCTGGTGGCGGAGACCAGATCACCCCGGGCGACGGTCGCGGTGCTGCGGGGCACGCCGGTGTTCTTGGCCGTGTTCTCGTCGGACGCGGGCGTGCCCAGCTCGGTGACGGCGACGCCGCCGCCCGCGATCGTGGCCACCGCGACCGCGGCCCAGACGAGGGCGGTGCGCCGCCTCACGCCGCACACTCGTTCAGCGCGGCGAGGAACTTCTCCGGGGCGGCGCCGTCAGGGATCTTGAAGCCGCTGCTCGACCCCTGCGCACCGGGCTTGGGGTCGGGCATGTCGAAGCCCTTGCCGCGGACGCACTCGGCGATCTTCACCTGCTGGTCGAGGTTCTGCTGCTGCTCCGCGCTGCCGCCGTCACCGGCCTCCGGGCCGGAGCCGCAGTCGGTCAACGCCTTGTTCCACTTCTCCGGCGACACTCCGTCCGGCTGGGTCAGCGGCTGCGCGTACGGGTTGGCGCCCGCCTCCAGGTCCGGCACGTCTATGTCCTTGCCCCGCAGGCACTTGCGCAGCGCCTGCGCCTTGTCCATGGCCTCGGTGTCCGTCCCCGCGCCGCCGGAGCCGCCGGCGGAGCTGCTGGACGACTCCTTCGCCCCGCCGCCGTCGGACGAACAGCCGGTCGTCAGCAGCGCCAGGCCCGCCAGGCCCGTGGCCAGCGCCAGAGTAAGCCGGTGATTCCTCATCGCTTCCGTCCCTTTCTCCAAGTCCCAGGGCGCCGGACACGCTCGCCCAGGGAACCGCGAGTGCCGCGGCCTGGACAGCAGCGTCACCCAAGGGGCTGTTTCACTTCTCTTACAGATCACCGGGCCCGACAGCCGTGGCCGTAACAGCAGTGAAAGGCCGGAGCAAGGTAGAACAAGAAGCATGCGTGTACTGGTGGTGGAGGACGAGGCGTTCCTGGCCGAGATGATCGCCAGGGGCCTCGGCCGTGACGCGATCACGGTCGACGTCACCCTGGACGGGGTGAGCGGGCTGCGCAAACTACAGCTCGGCGACTACGACGTCCTCATCCTGGACCGGGACCTGCCGCGACTCCACGGCGACGAGGTCTGCCGCCGCGTGGTCGCCCAGGGCCTGCGGACGAGGATCCTGATGCTCACCGCCTCCGGCACCGTCCGTGAACGCGTCGAGGGCCTGGGACTGGGCGCGGACGACTACCTGACCAAGCCCTTCGCCTACGACGAGCTCCTCGCCCGCGTCCTCGCCCTCGGCCGTCGCTCCCAGCCGGCCCTCCCTCCACTCCTCCAGCGTGCCGGCATCACCCTGGACATCCCTCGCCGGCAAGCAAGCCGCAACGGCCGCGTGCTGAACCTCAGCCGCAGGGAGTTCGCCGTCCTGGAATCCCTCATGCGCGCCGACGGCACCGTTCTCAGCGGCGAGGACCTCATCGAACAGGTCTGGGACGAAAACGTCGGCTACGACACCAACCCCGTCCGCGTCACCCTCAGCCGCCTGCGGACCAAGCTCGGCGCCCCACCCGTCATCGAAACCGTTCCCGGCGCCGGCTACCGCATCGCCGAGAACCCCCGGCCCACCGAGACGGACCGATGAGCCCCTGGCCCCTTCCGCTAACCGAGCGGGGCCGCCTCACCGCCCTGTACGGAGGGTTGCTGCTCCTGGCGGGCCTGATCATGCTCGGTGTCATCTACCTGCTGGTCCAGGCCGGACTCGACCACCGCATCAGCGAGGCAGCCACCGCTGGCCACCCGCGGGACGTACGACTCCCACAGCCTTCCGCGACACAGCAGAGTCTCCCGCCCGTCATCCCGTCCGAAGAAGCCGGCGAGTTCGCCCAGACCAAAACAGTCCAGGCCATCACGGACGCCACACTGAGCCGGCTGCTGACCGTCTCCGCCATCACCTTCACTGTCTTCGCCGTCGGCTCGGTGATCCTCGCCTGGTGGATGGCGGGCCGGGTCCTTCGCCCACTGGGCCGGATCACCGCGACCGCCCGCAGACTCTCCGGCCAGAACCTCCACCAGCGCATCGCCCTCAGCGGGCCACCCGGAGAGCTGAAAGAACTGGCCGACACCTTCGACCAGATGCTGGAACGCCTCGAACACCTCGTCACCGCCCAGCAGCGGTTCGCCGCCAACGCCGCCCACGAACTCCGCACCCCCCTCGCCGTCCAGCGCGCAGCCGCCGAGATCGGACTCGCCGACCCCGGCCCCGACGACATTCTGTGGATCCGGCAACGCCTCATCGACGCCGCCCACCACAGCGAGCAGCTCATCGACTCACTGCTCCTGCTCGTCACCACCGACCAGGGACTCGAGCACAGCGAACCCGTACCCCTGGAACAGACCACGGCAAGCGTCGCGGCCGACCTCGGCGAGGAAGCCCGCGAACGCAGCGTCACCGTCACCACCACCACCGAACCCACCACCGTGGACGGCGACCCCGTGCTCCTGGCCCACCTCGTCCGCAACCTGCTGAACAACGCCCTGCGCTACAACCACCCCGGCGGCACCGTCACCATCCGCCTCGCCGACCGCACCCTGACCGTCGCCAACACCGGCCCCCTCGTCCCGCCCGACACCGCGCCCCTCCTCTTCCAGCCCTTCCGTCGCACCGGCGAACGCACCCACACCCCCGCTGAGGGCACCGGACTTGGCCTGTCCATCGTCGCCTCCATCGCCCACGCCCACCACGCCCGAGCCAACGCCCAGGCCAACCCCGCCGGCGGCCTCACCCTCACCGTCCACTTCCCTCACTGACCATGCTGATCTTGAGCGGTCCAGGGGCAACGCGCCCTCAGCTGGCGCCAAGATCGATCAACAAGAACCAGTGACATCGAGAAGGCGGCCGGTGTGCTGCGCGCCGGCGGTCTGGTGGCTCTCCCGACCGAGACCGTCTACGGCCTGGGCGCCAACGCCGAGGACCCCGCCGCCGTCTCGCGCATCTTCCAGGTCAAGGGACGGCCGCCTTCCCACCCGCTGATCGTCCACATCGGCGGCGCCGAGCACCTGGCCGACTGGGTCGAGGACCTGCCCGCGACGGCCCGCCTGCTGGCCGAACGCTTCTGGCCGGGGCCTCTCACGCTGGTCCTGCGGCGTGGTCGCCGGGTGCCCCTGGAGGCGACCGGCGGCCTGGAAACGGTGGCCGTGCGCGTGCCCGACCACCCCCTGGCGCTCGCGCTGCTGTCGGCCTTCGGCGGCGGTGTCACGGCGCCGTCCGCCAACCGCTTCGGCTCGGTGAGCCCCACGACCGCGGACGACGTGCGTGCCGAGCTCGGTGACGCCGTCGATTTCGTGCTGGACGGCGGCCCCTGCGAGGTGGGCGTCGAGTCGACCATCGTCGACGTCACCGGCGAGCTCCCGACCGTCCTGCGGCCCGGCGGGGTGACGCGCGAGGACCTCGAAGCGGTGCTGGGGTACCCGCTCGCGGTCCCCGCGACCAGCCGCGTCCGGGTGCCGGGCCAGCATCCGTCGCACTACGCGCCGCGTGCGCGGGTCGTCCTGGTCGAGCCGGAGAAGGTCGCCGGTGAAGCGAAGATGGCGCAAGAGCAGGGACATCAGGTGGGCGTCCTCCTTCCTGCCGCCTTCGCCGGCGTTGCGGTGAAGGCGCACGTGGTGGTGCAGGTCCCTGGTTCGACGGCCGCCTACGCACGCGGGCTGTACGGTTTCCCGCGTCAACTCGACCAGCAGGGCTGCGACCTCATCATCGCTTCCTTGCCGGTGGAGGAGGGGCTGGGGCTGGCGATCGCCAACCGGCTCCGCCGCGCCGCGGGGCCCCGCATCACCGTGTGACCAGCACCAGCTCCGTGCCCTGCTGCTCCCGGAGGCGGGGACCCTACGCTCTCCTCCGACCGGGACAAGTCACCCTGGAGGAGCCTCGGTCGCGGCGGTCAGGACGCGGGAGCGTTCGAGCAGCAGGTCCACGGTGTTCCCGATGTGCTCGGCCAGGATCCAGGCGCAGCGCCCCGCCCGAAGCCGGCGGGCTCGTCGACAGCCCCTCCCCGGGTTCAGTTCAGCCAGATCTCCCAGACCGCCCGCAGTGGGTCGTCGGCCACACCGGGCTCGGAGCCGTACAGCATGGTGGTGCGCAGCGCGCTCGTGTAGCGCGGCCAGGCACAGCCTGGGTCGAGGTCGGTCACGAAGGACACCCAGGCGCCGTGCATCGCATCGGCGAGGTCCTGCGGGGGCTGCTCGCCGAGGGCGGCGGTGACACCGGGCGCGGCGAGGAGGTCGAAGGCGAACGGGACATCGGTGCAGTGGTACGCCAGGCCCGAGACGCCGGGCGCCGTGCCCGTCCAGCCGAATTCGTACAGCCACGTCGGCGCCGCACTACGGGCGCGTCCCTCGGCGATGCGGAGGGCCGGTGCGCGGAAGGTGAGGTCGGTCACGGCCTGTCCCATAAGGGTGGCCGGGGCGCCGCCCGCCGGGGTGTCGTACAGGTCGAGGAATCGCCGGGTGCGTTCCTCGTCGAGGCCGAGGCCGGCGAGCAGTGCGCGGACGTCGGCGTTCGTCGCGCCAGGCCGTGGCATGCCGGTGAACTCGTGTGCCGTGAAGCCGGCGAGAAGCGGAACGCCCCCGCCGGAGCCGCCTTCGGCGAGCGCCTCGGGAACGGGCTGCGGGACGAGCCTGCCGTCGGCGAACGGGGCGAGGGCCAGCATCGGCAGGCCGTCGCGGTCCGGCCCCGGTGCGCTCAGCAGGTCCTGGTAGCCGAGCAGTTCCTCATCGGTGCGCTCCCGCAGCGCGGCCGCGGTCGCGGGGATCCCCGTGCGGGCGGTGAACAGCCGGCTGACGGCCTCACCGCTCTCGCGTCCCTGCGGGGTCATCACGGCACCCGACATCGAGATCGCGCCGCGGAACAGGCCGCGCGCCCCCGGCGTCGCCAGCAGAGTCTGCACGGCGCCGCCGCCCGCCGACTGGCCGGCGACGGTGACCTTGCGCGGGTCGCCGCCGAAGGCCGTGATGTTCTCCTGGACCCATTCGAGGGCGGCGATCCAGTCGAGTACGCCACGGTTGTCGGGCGCGTCCGGCAGGTGCAGGAAGCCTTCGACGCCCAGCCGGTAGCCGATGGTCACGACCACGACTCCGTCGCGGTTGAAGGCGGACCCGTCGTACCAGGGGCTGGCCGCGCTGCCGGCGAGGAAGCCGCCGCCGTGGATCCACACCAGGACGGGAAGCGCCGCGCCGGGCGCCGGATCGGGGGTGAAGACGTTGAGGTTCAGGGTATCGGCGCCCGGGATGCTCGGCTCGGGGATGGTCGTGACCTCGAACAGAGGCCGGCGCTGCGCGGTCGGCCCGTACGCGGTCGCCTCGCGCGTCTCGCTCCAGGGCCCCGGCGGCACGGGGGCGGCGAACCGCAGCTCCCCGACAGGCGGTTCGGCATACGGGATGCCCAGGAAACGCACGCTGTCGCCGTGCCGTTCCCCGCGGACCGGTCCGGCACTTGTGCGGACGACAGGATGGGGCGACGTGGTCATGGGGCGGGCCTCCGGACGGTTGTGCGGGTGGTGAAGCGGTCGGGTGCGGTCGGGCGCGGCATGCGTGCGGGTGCGGGGGGGGAAGCCGTCCGCGAACCTCCATGTCAGGGTGGCGGTTCGCGGACGGCGATCGGGGTCAGGAACGCGGAGCGCGGTGCTCCACGTACCACTGGAGCCGGGCCAGGTCACGCCGTCCTGCGCCGCTCGTGCGCACTCCGTAGGTGCGGTCGGCGGTGACGGGCGCGACGGTGATGTGGCCCCGGTCGAGCAGCGCGGTGGAGTCCGCGTTCCTGACGGTCTCGGTGCAGTCGCTGGTGGGCTTGTGGTCGCAGATGCCGAAGGTGATGTCGTACAGCGTGCCGTCCCGCTCCTCCGGCTCGCGGGCTTCATAGGCGTGCCAGACGACCTTGCCGTGGCCCACGCTCGTCCACACCGGCGGCTTGGCCCGCTGTCCTGCGCTCACGTCCGGGTAGTCGACCTTGAGGGCGAACCGGTCGGTGAACAGGTCCCGTTCGCGCAGTCCGGCGATGAATCCGGCGGCGAACTGTGCGTGGGCGCGGTAGTTGGCGACAGGGAAGTGGAACTGGGTCTCGTCGCCGGAGGAGGAGAACGCGAGGGCGGGGACGCCTTCGTCGAGGGCCGAGAGCGCGGCGCCGACCGTGCCGGAGTCGTTGACCTGGGCACTGACGTTAGGACCCGAGTTGATGCCTGTGACGACGAGGTCGGGTCCGTTCTTCCAGCCCGCCTTGTCCGCGAGGCCTCCGCGCAGCGCGAACTTGACGGTGTCGGCCGGGGTGGCGCCGGGTGAGTCGGCGCCGCAGGGGCTGGTGGCGAGGCAGATGCCGTAGACCGGCGATCCGGAGGGCGTGCCCGAGCAGTCGTTCCCGTAATCCGCGGGCAGTGCGGTGCGGCGTGTGAGGGAGAGGGTGCCGCCGTTGGTGACGGCGGTTCCCTTGCCGGATTGCACCTGCCAGGGTGCGAGGGTGACGACGTCCGCGCCCGCCTCGCACAGGCCCTTGCGCAGCTCGTAGAGGCCGAGGCCGTCGGAGCCCGAGGATCTGGCGGCCTGCATCGAGTCGTCGTTGGTGAGCAGGACACGCATCCCCGCGAGCGGGCGCTGTGCGGTGGTGTCCCGTACGTTCTGCGCCGTCTCCGGTGCGGCGGACGCGGTGCTGCCCGTGCAGGCGAGTGCGAGTGCGAGGGCGGTTGCGGCGGTGAGCAGGGTGCGGGCGGCTGGGCGGCGCGGGCGGTTCATGGCGGAGAATCCCCTTGTCTGCTGCGGAATCGACGTCGTGCGGGGCGAGAGTTCGAGGACGGGCGCTCAGAGGACGAGCCCTGCCCCGTACGGGAAGAGCGGATCGTCGGTGGAGTTCGGCACGTCGCTGGGCGCGGCCCCGACGGCGGCCATGGAGCGGGGCAGTTCGTACGGCAGCCGGCCCTCGGGCCGTGCGCGGCCGAAGACCACGTCGAGCAGGGCGGCGTCGCTCGCCCCGTAGTCGGCCACCACGGCGGCGGCACGTTCGGCGATCTCCGGGATGACGGCGGGCCGTTCGAGGTGCTGCAGCACCACGGTGGGCACGGCGTCGAGCACGGCGAGCACGGGCTTGAGCTCGTCCTCGGTGAAGTTCAGGCGCCCGGTGCGGAACAGCGCCTCGAACTTGTTGGTGCGCTGCTCGTGCGGCGTGTGCAGCCGGATCAGGGCCAGGTCGGCCTCGGCGGGCTCGGACACCAGCTCCCCGTAC
Source organism: Streptomyces sp. O3 (assembly GCF_054788135.1). Taxonomy (NCBI): domain Bacteria; kingdom Bacillati; phylum Actinomycetota; class Actinomycetes; order Kitasatosporales; family Streptomycetaceae; genus Streptomyces; species Streptomyces sp. O3. Next base: position 32,347 of record NZ_JBTVYK010000048.1, on the reverse strand, counting down.
CGGGACGCGACTACTTCGTCGAGACCCTCCACGTACAGCTGCGGCCGCTTGGGTGCCACGGGGAGCGTGGCGTCGCGGTTGACGAGGACGGTGAGCGAGCGGCGCTGGGCGGCGTCGCCGGCGGCGCGGAACTCGCTGTGTCCGACGACCGTTTCGGCGAGGTCGGGGTCGACGTACGGTTCGTCGAAGAGGCCGAGCACGAACTTCTCGCGCAGCAGTCTGCGCACGGAGGCGTCGATGCGCTCCTCGGGAATCCGGCCGGAGCGGACGAGTTCCACGATCACGTCGGGGCAGGCCTCGCCGCCGAACTGGTCGGCGCCCGCGTCCAGGGCCTTGTTCGCGCGCTCGGTGACGGGGAGGTGCTCCACGCCCCAGGCGCGTGCCCGGTGCATCTCGCCGAAGATGGGCTGGTCGGTGAGCAGGCCCCAGTCGGTGCACACGATGCCCTCGAAGCCGAGCCGTTCGCGCAACAGGCCGGTGATGACGCCCTTGTTGAAGCCGAAGCCGACCTCTTCCCAGTCCGTTCCGATGGGCTGTCCGTAGTACGGCATCATCTGCGAGGCGCCCGCGGCGATGGCGGCCTTGAACGGCTCCAGGTGGACCTCGCGCATGCCGCCCGGGTAGATCTGCTCCTTGCCATGCGGGAAGTGCGGGTCTTCGCCGTCCTTCTGCGGGCCTCCCCCGGGGAAGTGCTTGACCATCGTGGCTACGCTGTCGGCACCGAGTTCCTCGCCCTGGAAGCCGCGGATGTACGCGCTCGCCAGCTCGCTCGTCAACGTGGCGTCCGAGCCGAAGGTGCCCGACTGGCGCGCCCAGCGGGGCTCGGTGGCGAGGTCGATCTGCGGGTGCAGGGCCACGCGCAGGCCCACGGCCAGGTACTCGCGGCGGGCCGTGTCAGCAAAGCGGTATACGAGTTCGGGGTCGCGTACGGCGGCCAGGCCGGTCGGCTCGGGCCAGGCGGAAAAGGCGCCCGCACTGAACGAGGCGCCGATGTTGGTGGTGAAGGAGTGGCGCGGGTCGGTGGACACGGTGACCGGGATGCCCAGCCGGGTGGCGGCGGCCAGTTCCTGGACCCGGTTGTGCCACTCGGCCATCTGCCGCGCGCCCGCGCCGCCGAGGAGGTTGAAGTGGGTCAGCTGCTGCGTGCCGATCAGCCCGGAGGTGTCGGCGGCGACCATGGCCGTGGTGTCGCCCTCCTCGACCGTCCGGCCGTCCTCGTGCAGGGGCAGCACGGTGTGGAAGAGCTGGCCCGCCTTCTCCTCAAGGGTCATCCGGGCCAGGAGGTCGGCGACGCGTTCGTCCACGGGCAGGGCGGGGTTCTGGTAGGGGTGACCGTCGTTGCGGGGTGCGGGGTTCACGGTAGGTGCTCCAGGTAAGGCGTACGGGAGGCGACGCGTTCGGCGTGGGTGGCGGACCCGGGTCGGGCGACTCAGCGCACGCCGCGGATCGGGGCGACGGACAGTGCTCCGAAGACCGTGATCACCGCTCCGGTGACGAACAGGCCGTTGTATCCGCCGAGGTGGGCGACGGCGACGGAGGCGAGGAACGGGCCGATGATCTGCGGGCCCGCGTTGGCGATGTTGAGGACTCCCATGTCGCGGGCCGCGTCGTCGGCGCTCGGCAGGACCAGGGTGACCAGAGCCGTGTCCACCGCCATGAAGCAGCCGAAGGACAGGCCGGTGACGGCGGCGAAGGCCAGCATCCCGGTCCAGGTTCCGGCGAACACCGGAACCGCCATGCCGGCGGCGGTCAGGACGCAGCTGACGGCGATGAAGGGCTTGCGCCGGCCGATCCGGTCCGAGAGCACTCCGCCCACGACCGTGGCGAGCAGCATGCACACGGCGTTGACCGGGGACAGGATCGCCATGGCCTCGGCGGGCTCCAGCCCTGCCGGCAGGCTGATGTGGTCCTGCACGATGTACAGCTGGAACAGTGCGACCGAGAAGTAGCCCAGCATCATCAGGAACCGGCCGATGAACGCCCACCGGAAGTCGGGCGCTTTCATGGCCGCGCCGAAGGCCGCGAACTGCCGGGCGAGCGGCACGGACTCGACGGCGGGCAGCTTCTGTTCCCGTGCGAGGGCGGTGAACAGCAGCGCGGTGAGGGCGATCACCGCGCCGAGTGCGAGATAGCCGGTGTGCACGGCGCCGGGCACGAAGGAGGCGGCGAGCGTGACGCCCGCGATCACACCCAGCGGGGTACCGACGCCGACCATCGCGGAGGCCAGACCACGGCGTTCGGCCGGTACGCGGTCGGGGACGACGGCGGTGATGGCGGCCTGGTAGACGTTCATCATCGCCTGCACCAGACACCAGCCGATGGTGACGAGCAGCAGCGAGCGCATCGCGCCGAGCAGCGCCAGAGCCCCCAGGGCGGCAAGACCACCGCCCAGGATCCAGGGGTTGCGGCGCCGCGAGCGGTCTGACATCAGGCCGGCGAGCGGGTTGAAGAGCGTCGCGAAGATCGCCGAGATCCCCGACGCCAGGCCGAGGTTGGCCACCTTGTCCGCCGGGTCGAGCGCCTCGATCTGCACGGGCAGCAGCACCTGGCCCACGCCCATGTACACCATGAACATGGCGGTGTGCCCGAGTGCGAGAAGCGTCAGGAGCCTGCGGAGCCCGCCGCCCGAAGGCGGGGCCCCGGACGGGGCGGACTGCGGCGGCGCTGCGGCGGCAGACGGGTGCGGGGCCGGGGATTGCGGGGATGGACTGCTGGTTCCGGCGGGACTCATGACCGGACCTCCTCATGCGGCGAAGAGAGGTGAGGCGGCGGGGTGGGGGACGCGCACCGCCGTGGCTCGCAGAAGAGAACCATGAAAACCGAGTATCAAGTAGGTTTTAGAAATGTGACCTGCATCACTCACGCCTGCGGCAAGATCGGTCGCCGGTTAGGGTGCTGCCCATGGACCGGTCGGAGCGCGCAGCCATGCCCGCGGCGGAGAAGACGCACACGGCGCCGCCGGAAACACCGCAGACGTCGGCACAGCCGGCGGACAAGCGGGCCGCGCAGGACCCCGCGCCGAAGAAGCGCGCCGCGAAGAAGCCCGCGCCGCGCGGTCCGTACGCCGTGGGCGACGAGCGCCGCCGCCGCATCCTGGACACGGCCGTGGAGCACTTCTCCCAGTGGGGCTTCCACGCCTCATCCCTGGCCCGGATCGCCAAGGACGTCGGCGTGACCCAGGGCGGCCTCCTGCACCACTTCCGCAGCAAGGAGGACCTGCTCGTCTCGGTGCTCGAGCGAAGCGAGGAGCACGACATCGAGCGGTTCTTCACCACCGGGTTCACCTCGGCCGCGGACTGCCTGCTCCGCCTGTGCGACCTCATGGCACACAACAGCGAACGTCCGGGCCGCACGCGGATGTTCAACATCCTGATCGGCGAGGCCTCCGATCCGGGACACCCCGCGCACGCGTTCTTCACGCGCCGCTACGACCGGGTCGCGGACCAGCTCGCCCAGGCCCTGGCCGACGGGGTCGGGCGGGGCGAACTGCGCTCGGACACCGACTGCGCGGGCCTGGCACGCGAGGTGCTCGCCGCCATGGACGGCATCCAGATCCAGTGGGCGCTGACGCCCGACACGGTGGACATGCGCGAGCGACTGCGCACCTACCTCGACCGCCTCTACCGGTTCCTCTCCCCCACCGGCGCGAGCCTGCCGCCCCGCACGGACTGACACCCCCTCCGCTCCGGAGCCCCGCACCCGCCCCCGTTCCGCACACCCGCACCGGGGCGATTCCGCACGTCCGATCCCTCTGCGCGCCGCATGCGCAGCCCTTGCGCGGCCCTCCGACGACGCCGCGCGCTCCGCACTCCGGTCATCGCCGATCACGAATACCTAGCACTTACTCGGTTTTCGTGCATACGATGCGCGTGGCGGCATCCGGACCACACGCTCCACTGCGCCGCCCCGACCTCCCGCCACCACCTGGAGTTGACGCATGACGAGCGACGCCCGGCACCTCGACATCCCCGCCCTGCTCACCGCACTCACCCTGGAGGAGAAGGCCGCGCTGCTCGACGGCGCGGACTTCTGGCACACCCAGTCCAACGAACGCCTCGGCATCCCCTCCGTGTCGGTCTCGGACGGGCCGCACGGCCTGCGCAAACAGCCCGAGACCGGCGACCACCTGGGCCTGTTCGACAGCGTCCCCGCCACCTGCTTCCCGCCCGCCGCCGGCCTCGCGTCCAGCTGGGACATCGAGCTCCTCGGCCGGGTCGGCGCGGCGCTCGGCCGCGAGTGCCGGTCCGAGCACGTCTCGGTGCTGCTCGGGCCCGGCATCAACATGAAGCGCACACCGCTGTGCGGCCGCAACTTCGAGTACTTCTCCGAGGACCCGCACCTCGCGGGCGAGCTCGGCGCGGCCTGGATCAACGGTCTGCAGAGCCAGGGGGTCGGCGCCTCCCTCAAGCACTTCGCGGCCAACAACCAGGAAACGGAGCGTATGACCGTGTCCGCCGAGGTCGGCGAGCGCACGCTGCGCGAGATCTACCTCGCGGCCTTCGAGACCGCGGTCGCCAAGTCGCAGCCGTGGACCGTGATGTCCTCGTACAACAAGCTGAACGGCACGTACACCTCGGAGCACCGTGAGCTGCTCACCGACATCCTGCGCGGCGAATGGGCCTTCGAGGGCCTGGTCGTCTCCGACTGGGGCGGCGTCAACCACCGCCCCGCCTCGGTCGCCGCGGGCAATGACCTGGAGATGCCCTCGTCCAGCGGGGCCGGTGCGCGGCTGATCACCGACGCGGTGCACGCCGGTGAACTCGACGAGGCCGACGTGGACTTGGCCGTCACCCGCCTGCTGACCCTCGTCGGCCGCGCGCTGCCCGCGCTCGCCGCCGACGACGCCGGCCGGCCCTTCGATGCGGCCGCCCACCACGCTCTCGCCCGCGAAGCGGCCACCGCGAGCGCCGTGCTCCTCAAGAACGAGGGAGAGTTGCTGCCGCTCGACCCGGCCGCCGGCGGCACGGTCGCCGTGATCGGCGAGTTCGCCCGCAGTCCGCGCTACCAGGGCACCGGTTCCTCGCAGGTCAACCCGACCCGGCTCGACAACGCGCTCGACGCCCTGCATACCGCGCTGCACGGCCGCCGCGAAGTCTCCTTCGCCCCGGGGTACGTCGTCGAGTCCGAGGAGGCCGACCCCGAGCTGGTCGATGAGGCCGTGCGCACCGCCGCCGAAGCCGACGTGGCCGTCGTCTTCCTGGGTCTGCCCACGAGCTACGAGTCCGAGGGCTTCGACCGCGCGCACATGGACCTGCCCGCGCAGCAGATCGCGCTGCTGCACGCGGTCGCCGACGCCAACCCGCGTGTCGCCGTAGTGTTGTCCAACGGCTCCGCCGTCACACTCACCCCCTGGCAGGACCGCGCGCAAGCGGTCCTGGAGACGTGGCTGCTCGGCCAGGCCGGCGGTTCGGCCGTCGCCGACCTGCTGACCGGCGCGGCCACGCCGTCCGGCAAACTCGCCGAGACCCTGCCCGTCCGCCTCGCGGACACTCCGGCGCTGACCTCGTTCCCCGGCGACGGCGGCAAGGTCCGGTACGCCGAGGGTCTGTTCATCGGCTACCGCTGGTACGACGCGCGACGCCTGGAGGTGTCCTACCCGTTCGGCCACGGCTTGTCGTACACGGCCTTCGCGTACAGCGGTCTGGAGGTCACGGTCCGGCAGGACGGCGCGGACCCGCAGGTCGACGTCACCTTCATGGTGACCAACACGGGTGAGCGGACCGGCACCGAGACGGTCCAGCTCTACGTCACGGACCACGAGGCGTCCGTCCAGCGCCCCGAGCAGGAGCTGCGCGCCTTCACGCGGGTCACCCTCGCGCCGGGCCGGAGCGCTCCCGTCACGCTGACGCTCGGCCCGCGCGCCTTCGCGTTCTGGCACGAGAGCGCCTACCGCTGGGTCGTCGAGGGCGGCGCCTTCGGTCTCCGCGTCGGCGCGTCCTCCCGGGACATACGCCTAAAGGCCACGGTCGAGCTCTCGGGCGACGGGTTCACCGTGCCGCTCACCGCCGACGCCTCGGCGGAGCGCTGGCTCGCGCATCCGACGGCCGGAGCATGGCTGCGCGAGGCGCTGGGCACGGCAGGGTTCGGCGCGATGCTCACCGACCCGCGCAACGGACCGATGATGCGCGCGATCCCGCTCTCCCGCCTTGCCCGGTTCCCCGGATTCCCCGTCGGCGAGGAGCAAATCGCGCAGGCGGTACGGAAGTACGCCACGGCCTGACCTCTGCGTGCGGTCCGCGTCGGCCCACGGGGCGGCGTGGGCAGGCGGCGCTGCGCCGTATGCGCGCTCGGGTCGCGTGGTGCGGGTCAGGCTGCGGGTGCGTCATCGGCGAGGCCGACGGCGGCGCCGACGTCGTCGCTGTCGGCCGCGCTGAGGACAGCTTCCAGCAGGCGGGGGAAGCGGGCGTCGAGGTCGTCGCGACGCAGTTCGACGAAGCAGCGGGTGCCCTCCTGCCGGGTGCGGGTGATGCCCGCGTCGCGCAGCACCCGCAGGTGGTGGCTGAGGGTGGACTTGGCCACCGGGGCGCGCAGTTCACTCCATCCGCGTTCGCGGCCATCGGCCAGGACGCGCACCAGGCCGAGGCGAATGGGATCGCTGAGCGCTCCCACCACTGCGATGAGAGTGATCTCGTCCCGTTCTGGGTGCCGCGCCTGCCTCATGGCGACCATGCTACGTTAACGTTCGTCGTTCTATGAACATCGAATATCGAATGAGGAGTCTCATGGCCGCCCCGCTCCCCGCAGACCCCACCGGACAGGTCGTCATCGTCACCGGCGCAGGATCCGGCATCGGCCGTGCCACCGCGCGCGCCTTCGCCGACGCCGGAGCCCACGTGCTGGGCGTCGGACGCCGCGAGAACGCGCTGGAGGAGACCGCCGCCGGCCACCCCGGCATCGCCGCTCATCCGGCTGACCTGCGCGCCCCGGACACGCCTCAGCAGGTAGTAGACGCCGCGGTCGAACGGTGGGGCCGGCTGGACGTGCTCGTCAACAACGCCGGCGCCACGAAAGTGATGCCGCTGGCCGACACCACCGCCGCGGGCATTGCCGCGCTGTTCGACCTCAATGTCACCGCGCCGAGTCTGCTGTCGCAGGCCGCCCTGCCGCACCTGCGCCGCAGCCGCGGTGCGATCGTGAACGTCTCCAGCACCTACGGCCACCGGCCGCTGCCCGGTGGCGCCCACTACGCCGCCTCCAAAGCCGCCCTGGAACAACTCACCCGCAGCTGGGCGATGGAACTCGCAGGCGACGGCATACGCGTCAATGCCCTGGCTCCGGGGCCGACGGAGAGCCAGGCCCTGGCCGCCGCCGGGCTGCCCGAGACGGTCATCGAGCAGATCAAGCAGGAGGAGACCGGCCGTATCCCCCTCGGCCGCCGCGGCCAGCCGCACGAGGTCGCCACCTGGATCCTGCGCCTGGCCGACCCCGCCACCACCTGGCTCACCGGCCAGGTCCTCACCATCGACGGCGGCCTGGAGCTCACCTAGCGCGCCGGGCGGTGCGAGCGTCGCGGGCTGCCCGGGTCCGGCATGGCGCACCGGGCCCGGGCGGGTGGCCGCGTCAGAGCGAGAGGGTCCAGGTGTCGAGAGCCCCTGTGTCGTACCAGGCGGTGTCCTGGATACGGAGCGACCATGTGCCGTTGGCGGCCTCGCCGGACAGGTCGGCCGTGTAGGTCTCGTGGATGTCGTCGGCGCTGTCCCCGCCGCTGGCGCTCTTCAGGGGATAGACGGTGCCGTCGGGGGCGATCAGGTCGACGACGAGGTCGCCGCGCCAGGTGTGCTCGACGTGGACCTCGACGGTACTGGCGTCCGACGCGTTGCCGGTGCAGCCCGAGATCTCGATGCCGCTGGTGACGGCCGGGCCGTTGTCGGGGATGGCGACGTTCGTCCCGTTGGTGGCGCTGCACTCCGAGGGCGGGGGTGTGGTGCCGCCCCCGTAGGGGTTCTCGGCGTGCTCCGCCGCGTAGACCAGCATGGGCTTGACCTGGTTCCAGAACGTGTTCTGGCAGGAGTAGCTGGGGTGGAAACCGCCGCAGGAGCCGCCGGAGGGGCCGATCTCCCAGGTGAAGCTGGGTACGCCGAGGTCGTCGTAGGCCCAGTCGTCGTGGGTGCCGCTGGCGTTGTAGAGGATCTCGCCGGGCTGTCCGTACTGCCAGCCGCCCGCCAGGTTCGCCATGTCCTTGGCCATGGTGCGCAGCGCGGCGTCGTTGCCGGTGTCGACGGAGGAGTTGAATCCCCAGGGGAACAGCACCATGTTGGAGTAGCTGTGCAGGGTGACGAACATGCCCTGAGTGTCGGCGTCGGCGGGGGCGCTGTCGCCGGTGGGGCGGGTGTCGGGGAACAGGTCGCGGTAGAGGGCGTGGAGTGCTTGGGTCTCGGTCTCGGAGTCCGCGGAGGGGCCCTTGTAGACCTTGGAGCACGGGTTGGAGCTGGTGCCGGCGCCGCCCCAGTGGCTGCTGTTGTTGCGGTTGAGGTCGATGCCCTCGCCGCCGTAGGAGCCTTCGGAACATCCGTTGCTGTGGCTGTGGTCGGCGTTCTTGCGGTGCCACTGCTGCTGACTGGGTCCGCCCATGAAGCCCTGCTGGACCATGTCGACGCCGTCGGGGTTGCCGATCGGCACGACCCAGATCTCCCGGTCGTCCAGGATCCCGGTGGCCGTGGGGTCGGTGCCGTAGCCGTCGGTGAGGTAGTCGATCCAGCGGTAGGCCATCTCGCCGGTGCTCAGCTCACGGGCGTGGACCTGGGCCTGGACGAGGAGCCGTGGCTTGGCGGAGTCCGGGTTCAGCTGGCAGTCGCCGGACTGCTTCTTGGTGAGGCAGATGGCTTTGAGGTCGTAGCCATTCGGCCTGCCGGTGGCCTTGCGCCAGGAGTCGCCGACGTCGAAGACGGTGGCCAGGCCGGGGTGGTCGGAGGCGACCTGGTCCAGGTGGGCGTACTGGGCGTTCACGGTGCGGTAGCCGCCGTAGTAGGTCTCCTCGGCGACCTTCGCGGTCAGCCGCGGGGCCTGGCCGCTGCGCTTGGGCGGTTCCCAGGGGGCTGGTCTCAGCCGCTGCTCGACGGTGGCCTCCAGTCCGGCGGCTCTGAGGTCCTTGGCGGTGTCGGCGTCGCCGAGGACGAACAGGTCGTCGCCTTCGCGGTCTTCGATCAGGTCGAAGCCGGCGAGTCTGCTGTCCGCCGCGTGTGCGCCGTCGTGGACGCGGTAGACGTAGGCGCGTTCGTCTTGCGCTGATGCGGGGCTGTCGGGTGGCGGGGCGGCGGCACCGTAGCCGGTGCCGACTGCCAGCGTGGCCGTCGTGGCGGCCGCGACCAGCCAGAAGGTCTTTTTCCTGCGCACGTGAACCTCATTCAGTGGGGGTAGCGGTTGGTTACCGCCGTATGACGAGGAGGTGCCTGGCGACCGAAGTCATGTACATGATTAGCCAGAGGTGCCGGATCTGTGAATGCGCCTGAGCTTTCAATTCCGGGCATTGTCCGATTCCGATGCCGCCCAATCGGTATAGAACGGGGTGAAATTCGCTCTTGGCGGTGGCTTGAGGCCGACCTGTAGTACGGCGGCCGCGCCCGGCGGCCCCGTCGACGTCGGTCATCCAGATCGTCCGTGTCTCGTGGGCCGCCGTTCCGCTCGTGGGCCGCCGTTCCGCGGCCCACGAGGGCGGTCACCGATAGGTTGCCGCGATGGCGGTGAGGTCGTCGTCGGTGTGTCCGGTGGCGTCGGATCGCTGGTAGCCGGTCAGCGCGGTGTGGGTCATCGGCGTTTCGGCGCCGAGTCGTTCGGCGAGTGCGGTCAGGTAGCGCAGGTCTTTGGCGGCGAGCCGGACGGGGAAGTTCGGTGTGAAGTCGCCGGCGGTCATGGCTCCGATCGCGCGGGCGGCGGCTGGGCTGGTCACCGGCAGGCCGGTCAGGACGCGGGCTGATTCCGCGGGGTCGAGGCCGGCCCGGCGGGCGACGCCGAGCAGTTCGGCCGTGGCGGCGACCTGGGTGGCCAGGGACGCGTTCACGATGAGCTTCAGGGCTGCTGCGCTGCTGTGGTCGCCGACATGGTGGATCCGCGCCGCGCTGTCTTCCAGTACCCCGCGGGCGTCTGCCAGAACCTCAGGCGGGCCGCCGGTCAGGTGAACCAACGCACGTGCTTCGGCCTGGGGGCGGGATCCGATCATCGGCGCCTCCAGGAATCTCAGTCCGGCCTGCCCGGCCGCCGCGGCCAACTTCCGGACCCAGCCTGGGGAGAGGGTGCTGGCCTCGATGGCCAGGGTGTCCCGCGGCGCGCCGGCCAGCACCCCTGTGCGCGGGTCGAGCCACACGGTCTCGGAGGCGTCGTCGTCGGTGACGGTGACGAGTACGACATCGGCCCGAGCGGCGGCGTCCGCCGGGGACGCCGCGGCGGTCGCGCCGGCGGCGGCGAGCTGCCGCACCGGTTCGGGGGACCTGTTGGCCACGACCACCGGATAGCCGCTGGCGCACAGGTTGTGCGCCAGGCGGGCGCCCATGGCGCCCAGTCCGATCACCGCGACGCACGGCAGGGCCGTCTTCACTGGCCCTCCCCGGAGAACGCCCGCTCGAAGCCCTTGGGGTCGGTCCGCCACAGCGCCGACATCTCCTCGGAGGTGGGGTCGGGGAAGATGTCGGTGTGCCCGGCCTCGACACCGTCCACGATGGCGTCCGCGACCGTCCGCGGCTTGGCCTTCGGCACATCGTCGAACCCGGCGAGCATGTCGGTGTCGATGCCGCCGGGGTACACGCCGTGCACCGCGATGCCGCGTGGACGCAAGCCCGGGCGGATGGCCTGGGTGAAGGAGTGCAGCGCGGCTTTGGAGGCGGCGTAACCGGCCATGGGCGGTGTGCTGGCCAGGGCGAGCAGCGACAGCACATTGACGATGGCCCCGCCGCCGGCGCGCTCGATGACCGGGGTGAAGGCACGGATGAGGTCGACGGCGCCGGTGTAGTTGGTGGCCATCTCCGCCGCCAGCTTGTCGCGGTCGGCGGCGAACGGGTCGGCGAAGTGCGCCGCGCTCGCGTTGTTGACCAGCAGCGTCACGTCGGGCGCCTGCGCGACGGCGGCGCTGATGTCGTCGGGTGAGGTGAGATCGAGCCGGAGCGGGATCACCCTGTCCTGTGCGGTTGCGGCCAGGGAACCGGTGTCCCGAGCGGCCGCGTACACGCGCCGCGCGCCCTGCTCCAGCAGGGCGTCGACCAGGGCGCGGCCCAGGCCGCGGTTCGAACCGGTCACCAGCGCGACTGAGTTATTGATGTCCATGCCTGGACGTTAGAAAGCCCAGCTGTTATCCGTCCAATATGGATCTATGGTCCTGTGATTTGTCTCGCTGATCACGGCTGGTGAGGTCGAGGATCATCTCGCGCAGCAACGCCGCGCCCGGATGGTCGCTGCCCGTCAGGCGGGCCGGTCCGGTCACCAAACTGGGCGCAGTCCCGGCCAATGGCCGGAACACGACCCCGGAGCGGGTGAGGCTGCGTGCGACGGACCGCGCCACGAAGGCCACGCCCATCTCCGCGGCCACCATGGCCAGGATGGTCTGGAGCCCGGTGGCTTCATGCGCGACACGAGGGGCGAATCCGGCGGTCACGCAGGCGTCGGTGTACCGGTCGTAGGTCTGCGGCTCCAGCTCGCGCGGGAACAGCACGAATCCGTCCTCGGCCAGGTCGGGGAGCGCGATCGTGTCCTCGCCCGCCAGCCGGTGCCCGCACGGCAGAGCGACACCGACCGGTTCCTCAAGCACCGGCGTGGTCTCCAGGCCGCTGCCCGGATCCACCGGCAGGTGCACCAGGCCCAAGTCCAGCTGTCCCAGCTGCAACAGCCGCACCTGATCGGCGCTCTTGTGCTCCGCCACGCGCACCTGCAAGGCCGGGTAGCGTCCTCGCGCCGCGCGCAGGACCGTCGGCAGCAGGCTGTACAACGCCGTGCCCACGAACCCCACGCGAACCGTCGCCAGTTCCCCCCGCGCCACCCGCCCGCCGTCGTCCACCACCCGGTGTGCTTCCCCCAGCAGCCGGCGAGCGCCGGCGAGCAGTACCTCCCCGGCGGGGGTCAGCCGCACGCCGCGGCGATTCCGCGCCAGCACTTGATATCCCAGGGCGTTCTCCAGTGCCTTGACCCGATAGCTCAGACCCGGCTGGCTCAGGTGCAGCCGAGCCGCCGCACGGCCGAAGTGCAGTTCCTCAGCCACCACCGCGAACAACCGCAGGTCCCCGAAACCGACCGCGAGCTTCCCGTCATCGAACTCCGGCATCTCCGCCAGCCCTCTCGTCCCGCCGTACGAACCAGGGGTTCGTACGGCCCATGTGTCCCAAGCCTCGGTGCAGTCTCCCGATGCGTCCCGCGTAGGCCGCTTCGTTTGTCTGTCATATCCCTGGCCGGGGCCGCAGGCTGGAGCGGCGTACGACGAGTTCGGGCTGGAGCACGACCCGGCGGTGTTCGTGCGGTGTGGCGGTGTCCTCCGTTTCGGTTTCCTCCAGGAGGAGTTCCGCGGCCAGGGCGCCCATGGCGACCGCGGGTTGCCGTACGGAGGTGAGGGGGACGGCCGCGGCGGCGGCGAACTCGATGTCGTCGTAGCCGACGATCGCGAGGTCGTCGGGGACGCTTTTTCCGGCGTCGTACATGGCCTGGAGGACGCCGAGGGCGAGCAGGTCGTTGGCGCAGAAGACGGCGGTCGGGCGGTCGGCGAGGCCCAGCAGACGGGCTCCCGCGTCGCGGCCGGCGGCGACGTCGAGACGCTCGGTGGGCAGTTCGCGCAGGGCGCCGGCGCCGAGTCCGGTGTCGGCGAGGGCGGTGCGAGCTCCGGTGCGGCGGTCGCGTACCTGGTGGAGGTCGCGCGGTCCGCTGACGTAGGCGATCGAGCGGTGTCCGGACTCGATCAGGTGGCGTAGGGCGAGTGCGCCGCCGGTGACGTCGTCGACGGAGACCGAGCACTCCGAGCCGCCTTCGGCGACCCGGTCGACGAGGACGAAGGGGATCCGGTGGCGGCGGAACTCCTCGATCGTCTGGCCGGTGGCGTCGGCCGGGGTGAGCAGTACGCCGCGTACGCGTTGTTCGGCGAAGAGGGCCAGGTATTCGGCCTCTTCGGCTGGGCTCTGGGCGCTGTTGCACACCATGACGCCGAGCCCCGCGGCGCGCGCCGCGCGTTCCGCGCCGCGCGCGATGTCGACGAAGAACGGGTTGCCCATGTCGAGGACGAGCAGGCCCATCATGCGGCTGCGGCCCGCGCGCAGCTGTCGGGCCGACTCGCTGCGGACGTAGCCGAGGCGGTCGATCTCGGCCTGGACGCGGGCCAGGGTCTGTGGGGAGACGGACTCCGGTCGGTTGATCACGTTCGATACCGTGCCCACGGCCACGCCGGCGGCGCGCGCGATGTCCTTGATACCCACTGGCCGGGCCATGGGGCTGAGACCTCCTGGTGTGTGGAGCGGGGGGCGGATTTCAGATTACCCGTGGTGAGACGCCCGGCTGTCTGGCGCGGCGTGTGCCGCGTGCGGGGTCAGGAGAGGTGGAACACCTCGGTGAGGGGTTTCATGGCCTCGTCGGGCCGCTGGCCGTCGAGGGGCTCGAAGAGGGGGCTCATCTCGGCCTGCCAGCGGGCGTTGACCTCGGTGGCTTCCATGGCGGTGACGGCTGCCGTGAAGTCCTCGGTTTCCAGGTAGCCGACGAGCAGCCCGTCTTCGCGGAGGAAGAGCGAGTAGTTGCGCCAGCCGCAGGCTGAGAGGGCTTCGAGCATGTCGGGCCAGACGGCGGCGTGGCGTCGGCGGTACTCGGTGAGGCGGTCCTGGCGGACCTTGAGGAGGAAGCAGACGCGTTGCATGGGGCGTCCCTGGGGATCGCGAAGGGAGATGAAAGGTTTCATGGGATGTTTGGGAGATTAGGCGGGTCGGTCCTCTTGCGTCAATGGGGTGTGGGGAAGTCGTGGAGGGGTGACTTCTCTGGCGGGGTTGACTGTGGGGAGGAAGGCTTCTAGCTTTCGTCGTGAATCGTTTCATAATCTGTAGGAGCCTTGCTGTGACTGACCTTGCCGCGGTGAAGGCCGCGCTCAGGAGCCAGGCCGTCGAGACGCCGTCGTGGGCATACGGGAACTCGGGGACCCGTTTCAAGGTGTTCGCGCAGGAGGGCGTGCCCCGCACACCGCGGGAGAAGCTGGCCGACGCCGCCCGAGTGCACGAGGCCACGGGCGTGGCCCCGACCGTCTCCCTGCACATCCCCTGGGACCGGGTCGACGACTACGCGGCGCTCGCGCGGTACGCCGGTGAGCGCGGCGTGAAGCTGGGGGCGATCAACTCCAACACCTTCCAGGACGACGCCTACCGGCTGGGCAGCGTCTGCCACCCGGAGGCGGCGGTGCGACGGAAGGCCGTCGACCACCTGCTGGCGTGCGTCGACATCATGGACGCCACCGGGTCGGCGGATCTGAAGCTGTGGTTCGCCGACGGCACCAACTATCCCGGCCAGGACGACATCCGCGCGCGGCAGGACCGGCTGGCCGAAGGGCTCGCCGAGGTGTACGAGCGGCTCGGCGAGGGTCAGCGGATGCTGCTGGAGTACAAGTTCTTCGAGCCCGCCTTCTACACCACCGACGTACCGGACTGGGGCACCGCCTACGCGCACTGCCTCAGGCTCGGCGACCGGGCCCAGGTCGTCGTCGACACCGGCCACCACGCGCCCGGCACCAACATCGAGTTCATCGTCGCCGCACTGCTGCGGGAGGGGAGGCTCGGCGGGTTCGACTTCAACTCGCGGTTCTACGCGGACGACGACCTGATGGTGGGCGCCGCCGACCCGTTCCAGCTGTTCCGGATCATGTGCGAGGTGGTGCGGGGCGGGGGCCTCGCCTCCGGCGTCGCGTTCATGCTCGACCAGTGCCACAACATCGAGGCCAAGATCCCGGCGATCATCCGGTCCGTGATGAACGTGCAGGAGGCCACGGCGAAGGCGCTGCTGGTCGACCGGGAGGCGCTGGCCGCAGCGCAGCGGGAAGGCGATGTGCTCGGCGCCAACGCCGTGCTCATGGACGCCTATCACACGGACGTACGGCCCTTGCTCGGCGAGGTCCGCGAGGAGATGGGCCTGGATCCCGATCCGGTCGCCGCGTATCACCGCTCCGGATGGCAGGAGCGGATCGTCGCCGAGCGCGTCGGCGGCGCTCAGGCCGGTTGGGGCGCCTGACGCCCTCGCGTACGCCCCGCATCTGTTCCGACGACGCAAGGAAGAGGCCCGATCATGACGTCCCATCCCGAGGCCGCCGCGCTGCTGGCGCGTTCGCATCGGCTCGGCTCCGACCCCCGTAACACCAACTACGCCGGTGGCAACACCTCCGCCAAGGGCGTCGACACCGACCCGGTGACCGGGGGTGACGTGGAGCTGATGTGGGTGAAGGGGTCCGGCGGGGATCTGGGCACGCTGACCGAGGCGGGTCTTGCCGTGCTGCGGCTGGACCGGCTGCGGGCGCTCGCCGGGGTGTATCCCGGTGTGGAGCGCGAGGACGAGATGGCCGCCGCGTTCGACTACTGCCTGCACGGCGAGGGCGGAGCCGCTCCGTCCATCGACACCGCCATGCACGGGCTGGTCGGGGCCGCCCATGTGGATCATCTGCACCCCGACTCCGGTATCGCGCTCGCCTGTGCCGCCGACGGGGAGAAGCTGACCGCCGCGTGCTTCGGCGACGCCGTGGTGTGGGTGCCGTGGCGGCGGCCCGGATTCCAGCTCGGCCTGGACATCGCGGCCGTACGGAAGGCCAACCCGCAGGCCGTCGGGTGTGTGCTCGGCGGGCACGGCATCACGGCGTGGGGTGACACGGCCGAGGAGTGCGAGCGCAACTCGCTGCACATCATTCGCACGGCTGAGCGATTCCTGGTGGAGCGTGGCAGGCCCGAGCCCTTCGGACCGCTGATCGGGGGGTACGAGGCGCTGCCCGAGGCCCAGCGCCGTGAGCGGGCCGCCGCCCTGGCGCCGTATGTGCGGGGCATCGCCTCCCAGGACCGGCCGCAGGTCGGGCACTTCACCGACGGTGCGGCCGTCCTCGACTTCCTGGCGCGTGCGGAGCATCCGCGGCTCGCCGCGCTGGGGACCTCCTGTCCTGACCACTTCCTGCGGACCAAGGTCCGGCCGCTGGTCCTCGACCTGCCGCCGACCGCTCCGCTGGAGGAGGCCGTCGCGCGGCTGAGGGAGCTGCACACCGTCTACCGCGCGGAGTACGCCGCGTACTACCGGCGGCACGCCGGGCCCGACTCCCCCGCGATGCGCGGCGCTGATCCGGCGATCGTGCTGGTGCCGGGCGTGGGCATGTTCTCCTTCGGCAAGGACAAGCAGACCGCGCGGGTGGCCGGGGAGTTCTACGTCAACGCGGTCAACGTGATGCGGGGCGCCGAGGCGGTGTCGTCGTACGCGCCGATCGAGGAGTCGGAGAAGTTCCGCATCGAGTACTGGGCGCTGGAGGAGGCCAAGCTTCAGCGGATGCCGAAGCCCAGGGCGCTGGCCGCGCGGGTGGCGCTGGTGACGGGTGCGGGCAGCGGGATCGGCAAGGCGATCGCGCACCGGCTGGTCGCCGAGGGCGCGTGTGTCGTGGTCGCCGATGTGAACGCCGAGGGAGCGGCGGCCGTCGCCGAGGAGCTCGGCGGGGCCGACCGGGCCGTCGCCGTGGCCGTCGACGTGACGTCGGAGGAGGAGGTCAGCGCGGCGTTCCGCGCGGCCGCGCTCGCTTTCGGCGGGGTGGACCTCGTCGTCAACAACGCCGGTGTCTCCGTCTCCAAGCCGCTGCTGGAGACGTCCGCGGAGGACTGGGACCGTCAGCACGCCATCATGGCGCGCGGTTCGTTCCTCGTCTCGCGTGCGGCGGCGCGGGTGATGATCGCGCAGGGGCTGGGCGGTGACGTCGTCTACATCGCGTCCAAGAACGCCGTCTTCGCCGGGCCGAACAATGTCGCCTATTCCGCGGCGAAGGCCGACCAGGCACATCAGGTGCGGTTGCTGGCCGCCGAGTTGGGCGAGCACGGCATCCGCGTCAACGGGGTGAACCCGGACGGGGTCGTGCGCGGCTCGGGCATCTTCGCGGGGGGCTGGGGGGCGCGGCGGGCCGCGACGTACGGGGTGGCGGAGGAGAAGCTCGGTGAGTTCTACGCGCAGCGGACTCTGCTGAAGCGGGAGGTGCTGCCCGAGCATGTGGCGAACGCCGTGTTCGTCCTGGCCGGCGGGGAGTTGGCGCATACCACGGGGCTGCACATCCCGGTGGACGCCGGTGTCGCGGCCGCTTTCCTGCGATGAG
This sequence comes from Streptomyces sp. O3, assembly GCF_054788135.1. Classification (NCBI taxonomy): domain Bacteria; kingdom Bacillati; phylum Actinomycetota; class Actinomycetes; order Kitasatosporales; family Streptomycetaceae; genus Streptomyces; species Streptomyces sp. O3. The sequence goes on along the minus strand of NZ_JBTVYK010000048.1, from coordinate 15,087 downwards.
TGCGCGGGGGGCGTCGGGCGGGACGGCGATGTCGTACGCCGCGGTCGATCTCGGGGCCTCCAGCGGGCGGGTGATGACCGGTCGGGTCGGGCCCGGAGCCCTGGAGCTGGCGGAGGTGCACCGCTTCCCCAATCGGCCCGTCCGGGTGCCGGAGGGGCTGCGCTGGGACATCCTCGGGCTGTACGCCGGGGTTCTGGACGGGTTGCGAGCGGCGGGGCGGGTGGACTCTCTCGGCATCGACAGCTGGGCGGTCGACTACGGTCTGCTGGACGCCGACGGGGCGCTGCTCGGCAATCCGGTGCATTACCGTGACGCTCGTACGGAGGGGGTCGCGGAGCGGGTCTGGGCGAGGATGCCCGCCGCCGAGCTGTATGCGGCGACCGGGCTGCAGTACGCGCCGTTCAACACCCTGTACCAGCTGGCGGCGGCGCGTTCGTCCCCGCAATTCGGCCAGGCCGGGCGGTTGTTGCTGATTCCGGATCTGCTGACGTACTGGCTCACCGGGGAGCAGGGCACCGAGCTGACCAATGCCTCCACCACGCAGCTCATCGATCCCCGGACGGGTGGCTGGGCCCATGAGGTGGCCGAGCGGGTCGGCGTGGATCTGGCGTTGTTCGCCCCGTTGCGTCAGCCCGGCGATCCGGCGGGGCTGCTGCGGGCGGAGGTGCTGGAGCGGACGGGGCTCACGGGGCCGGTGACGGTGACGGCGGTCGGGTCGCATGACACCGCGTCGGCGGTGGCCGCCGTACCGGCGGTGGGCGGGCGGTTCGCGTATGTCTGCACCGGCACCTGGTCCCTGGCGGGTCTGGAGCTGGACCGGCCGGTGCTCACCGAGGAGAGCCGGGTCGCCAACTTCACCAATGAGCTGGGGCTTGACGGCACGGTCCGCTACCTGCGGAACATCATGGGTCTGTGGCTGCTCCAGGAGTGCCTGCGCGCGTGGGAGGAGCCTGACCTGGGCGCCCTGCTGCGGGATGCGGGCGGGGTGCCGGGGCTGCGGTCGGTCGTGGACGCGGGTGACGCCGGGTTTCTCGCGCCCGGCCGGATGCCGGAGCGGATCGCCGATGCCTGCCGCGTGTCGGGCCAGCCGGTGCCCCGAGCGCGCGCCGAGGTCGTCCGCTGCGTCCTCGACTCGCTCGCGCTGGCGCATCGCCGGGCGATCGAGGACGCGCAGCGGCTCGCCGGTCATCCTGTCGATGTGGTGCACGTCGTCGGCGGGGGCGCGCGTAACGCGCTGTTGTGCCAACTGACCGCGGACGCGTGCGGGCTTCCCGTGGTGGCGGGGCCCGCCGAGGCGGCCGCGCTCGGCAATGTCCTCGTGCAGGCCCGTGCGTACGGTGTGGTCGGTGACCGCGGGTCGATGCGGCGGCTGGTCGCGCGTACTCAGCCGTTGGAGCGGTACGAGCCGCGGGGTGACGGCGGGCTCTGGCGTGCGGCCGGGGACCGGCTTGGGCTCGTGTGAGCGCCGGGTCGGTGATGCTGGTGCTCTGCTCGTTGTCCGTGTTCATTGTCCGGGTTCGTCGTCTGATCGACTTGAAGGGGGCGCGATGCGTGTCGCACTGTTCCTGACGTGTGTCAACGACACGCTCTATCCGGACACGGGCCGTGCCGTGGTGCGGCTGCTGACCCGGCTGGGTGTCGACGTCGACTTCCCGATGGCGCAGACCTGTTGCGGCCAGGCTCACTACAACACCGGTTACCGGCATCAGGCCGAGCCGCTCGCCCGTCGTTTCTCGGAGGTCTTCCGGGGCTACGAGGCGATCGTGACGCCGTCCGGGTCGTGTGGGGCGATGGTGCGGGAGCTGTATCCGCGGATGGGCGAGCGGGCGCGGGCCGAGGGGCGCGGGGGCGGGCTGTCCGCCGCTCTCGCGCCGGTGGTGTCCAGGATGTACGAGCTGACGGAGTTTCTGGTCGATGTGCTGGGAGTGACGGACGTCGGCGCCTGCTATCCGCACACCGTGACCTACCATCCGACGTGTCACGGGCTGCGCGGGCTGCGGCTCGGCGACCGGCCTCGGCGGTTGCTCCGGGCCGTGCGGGGTCTGGAGCTGGTGGAGCTGCCCGGTGCGGAGGAGTGTTGCGGTTTCGGCGGCACCTTCGCGCTCAAGAACGCCGACGTCTCGGTGGCCATGGGCGCGGACAAGGTGCGCCACGCCGAGTCGACGGGCGCCGAGGTGCTGTGCGCGGCCGATAATTCGTGTCTGATGCACATCGGCGGCATCATGACGCGGCTGGGCGCGGGGCCGCGGCCCGTGCATATCGCCGAGATCCTGGCCAGCACGGAGGAGGAGCGCGCCGTATGAGCGGCACTTTCGTCGGGATGCCCGCCTTTCCGGAGGCCGCGCGCGACGCCGTCCACGACCCCACTCTGCGCGGCAACCTGCGCCACGCGACCCACACCATTCGCGCCAAGCGGGCCGCGGCCGTCGCGGAGGTCTCCGACTGGGCGGCGCTGCGGGAGGCCGGAAAGCAGATCAAGGACCATACGCTGCGTCATCTGGACCGGTACCTCGTGGAGTTGGAGGAGTCGGTGACGGCGGCGGGCGGGGTCGTCCACTGGGCGGCGGACGCCGATGAGGCCAATCGCCTCGTGACGCGGCTCGTGGAGGAGACCGGCGAGACGGAGGTCGTCAAGGTCAAGTCGATGGCGACACAGGAGATCGGGCTCAACGAGGCGTTGGAGGCGGCGGGCATCCGGGCCTACGAGACGGATCTCGCCGAGCTGATCGTGCAGTTGGGCGGGGACCGGCCCTCGCATATCCTCGTTCCGGCCATTCACCGCAATCGCGGCGAGATCCGGGACGTCTTCCGTACGGAGATGGGCGCGTGGGGGCGCCCGGCGCCGGAGGGTCTGACCGACGCGCCCGCGGAGCTCGCCGAGGCGGCCCGGCTCCATCTGCGGGAGAAGTTCCTGCGCGCCAGGGTGGGGATCTCCGGCGCCAACTTCATGGTGGCCGAGACCGGGACGCTGGTGGTCGTGGAGTCCGAGGGCAACGGGCGGATGTGCCTGACCCTGCCCGAGACGCTGATCTCGGTCGTCGGCATCGAGAAGGTCGTGCCGGCCTGGCGTGACCTGGAGGTGTTCCTGCAGACGCTGCCGCGCTCGTCGACGGCCGAGCGGATGAACCCGTACACCTCGATGTGGACCGGGACGACGGACGGGGACGGCCCTCGGGTGTTCCATCTCGTGCTGGTGGACAACGGGCGCAGCGACACCCTCGCCGACGAGGTCGGCCGTCAGGCGCTGCGCTGTATCCGCTGCTCGGCGTGTCTGAACGTCTGCCCGGTGTACGAGCGGGCGGGCGGTCACGCCTACGGTTCGGTCTATCCGGGCCCGATCGGGGCGATCCTGAGCCCTCAGCTGCGGGGGACGGACAGCGCGGTGGACGCTTCGCTGCCGTATGCCTCTTCGCTGTGCGGGGCCTGCTATGACGTGTGCCCGGTCGCCATCGACATTCCTGAGGTGCTGGTTCATCTGCGGGAGCGCGTCGTCGAGGGCGGGCCGGTGACCCGTGCGGGCGCCAAGGTGGTGCTGAAGCCCGCGAAGGGGCATGCCGCGGAGCGGGCGGCCATGCGGGCGGCGCGCTGGGCGTTCAGCCGTCCGGGGGCCCTGCGCGCCGGGCAGCGGATCGCCTCGCGTACGCGGCGGCTGCAGCCGCGGGAGCTGCCCGGCCCCGGCAGGGCCTGGAGTGCGTCCCGTGATCTGCCGCCGGTGCCCGCGGAGTCGTTCCGCGCGTGGTGGCGGCGTACGAACGGTGCGGAGGGTGGGGCCGGGTGAGCAGCAGGGAGCGGGTCCTGGGGCGGGTGCGGCGTGCGCTCGCGGACGTGCCGCGGGGCGACGGGTCGCGGGACGATGTGCCGTATGAGCGGGCGGTGTCGCGTGCGTACCTTCGTCGGCACGGGGAGCTGGACGCGCGGCGGACGGTGGATCTCCTCGCCGAGAACCTGGCGGATTACCGGGCGGTCGTGCACCGCTGCGCGGACGGGGAGTTGCCGCAGGTGCTGATGCGGCTGCTGGCCGCGCGGGGCGCGGGGAGCGTGCTGGCGCCGCCGGGGCTGCCGCCGTCCTGGCTCAAGGCGGTCGACGTGACGCGCGTGCGCGACCGGGCGGCGGACACGGCGCGAGAACTCGATGGCGTGGACAGCGTGGTCACCGCCTGCGCGGTCGCCGTCGCCGAGACGGGCACGCTCGTCCTGGACGGCTCCCCCGATCAGGGCCGCCGCCGTATCACTCTGGTCCCCGACCACCACATCTGCGTGGTGCGCGTCCCGGACCAGGTGGTCTCCTCCGTGCCCGAGGCCCTGGAACGCCTGGTTCCGGCACGTCCGTTGACCTGGGTTTCCGGTCCGTCGGCGACCAGTGACATCGAACTGGACCGGGTGGAGGGGGTGCACGGGCCGCGCACGCTGGAAGTCGTCCTGGTCGGTCGGTGACGGCCGAGGGGGGTGACTCTCCGTCCGGGAGGGCGGGCCCGGTGGAGTCCGGGCCCGCCCTTCGGGTCGGTTCCGCGGGTTCAGTCGATGAGGCCCTGGGCGCGGAGTTCGCCGACGGCCAGGGCGGCGTACTCCGTCGCGCCCCGCACCGAGGTGTGGGTGTTGTCGCGTTTCTCGTCGGTCAGGTACAGCGCCTTGGACGCTTCGGGGCCGAGCTGTTCGACGCGTGCCTTGGTGAGCGCGGTCATGTCGATCAGCGGGGTGCCGAGTGAGGCGGCCATGGCGCGGGTCTGTGCCGGGAGGTTCACGCCGAGGCCGTTGACGATCAGGGCGATGTCGTTGTCCAGAGTGCCGTCCGCGGTGAACCAGCGGCGCACGATGGGGGTGACGAGGACGGGGCGGCCGCCCTCCGCGCGTACACCGTCGACCAGGGCCGTGAGGTTCGCCCGGTAGGTCTCCGCGTCGGTCTGCTTGTCGTTGTGGGCGAGCTGGATGAGGACCAGGTCGTTCTCGCGGATCTTGGTGCGTACGGTCGCGAAGAGCGCGGGGTTGGCGAGGTAGCTGACCGTGCTCTCCCCGGAGTCGGCGTAGTTGGCCAGGGCCAGGCCGCTGTCCAGGTACTGCGGCAGCTGCTGGCCCCAGCCGGAGTAGGGGGCCTGGGGCTGGTCGCAGGAGGTCGAGTCGCCGATGAGCAGGATCTGGCGTGCGTGGTGCGCGGGGGTGACCTTGAGGCCGGCGACGCGGGGTGCGGCGCCCGAGAAGACGAGGTCGAGGCCCGGAGTGCCGTCGGGTCCGGTGGGCTCGCCCTCGGGGGTGCGGACGTCGACGGTGAAGGTGCGCCGCAGCCGCTCCCCTGGTCGGGTCGCGGTCTCGGCGAGCAGGGTGCGGTGCGTCTCGGCGGTGAGGGCGGTGCTGCTGGCCCTGCCGCCGCCGAGTTCGACGGTGACGTCGTAGGTGCCGGGTTCGACGTCGACGTGGCAGCGGATGGGGGCGGTCCGGGTGCAGTGGTCCAGTGGACGGCCCTTTCCGTAGCCGGGTGGCTGTGCCTGGGCGGGTGCGGCGGCGAGCGTGCCGAGGAAGGCCAGGGCCGCCAGCAGGGCCGACGCCCTGGTGCGGGTGTTGACGCGGGTGCGGGTGCTGTTGCGGGTGCGGTGTCGTCTCACGGTCGGCTCCTGGTCAGTTCGGGATCTTGTCGCCCACCAGGGCGAGGTTCTGGATGGCGGCGAGGCCGTACAGGGCCGTGGTGTTGGTGCCGACCCAGGGGGCGTCGCTGCCGGGGACCAGGGCGACGGGGCCCTCGATCTTCTCGGTGTCCCACGGGTCGGACTCGCGGTAGTCCCAGGGGTCGCCGTCGTAGAACCTGCGCCAGGCCCGTGCGGCGAGCTTGTCGTCGCCGAGCTGGACGGCGGCGTACGCGTCCTGGCGTGAGTGGCCCTGGAAGAGCAGCAGGGTGCCGAAGTTCTCGCCGTAGCGCTCGGCCTGTTCGGTCTTGCTGGCGCTGTAGTAGCGGCAGTAGTCGAGCCAGGCCTCCTTGAACCGGGGCATGTCGACCATGGCGATCAGCTCGGCGTTGATCTCGACCAGGCCGAACATGGCGGACAGGTGCGAGACGCCGACCGCGGGTTCGTCGGCGATCGCGAAGCGGCCGGTGTCGAGGTCGTACAGGGCGGTGCCCTGGACGAAGCCGTTGGGCTGGGCCGCGATGGTCTCCATGGTGCCGAGCAGCCGGTCCTTGGCCTTCTTCGCCTTCGGTCCCTCGCGCTCCCATTCGGTGAGCCAGGCCGCCGCGAGGCCGCTCCAGTCCGTGCCGAAGCCGATGGACAGGGCGTTGCGGTCGGGTTCGTAGGGCTCCTTGCGGATCTTGCGGATGGGGTCGAGGGCGAGGAAGGTCTCGTCGGAGTCGACCAGGGCGTGCATCAGGTCGCCGACGCGTTCGTCGGCCGTGAGGAAGTAGTACGGGCGGCGGTAGACGGCGGTGGAGATGCGCTGCTGTTTGGCGCTGTCCGCGAAGTGCTGGACGCCGTGCCGGGTGCCGAGGCCCGCCCACTTGCCGAGGTGGTAGACGTCGACTTCGCCGGTGTGGCGGGTCATGGCCTCGGCGAAGCGGAAGATGTCGGCGCGTCCTGAGCGCAGATAGGCGTACCAGAGCCACAGGTCGGGCGAGAGTTCGGAGTTGTCCCAGGCGTAGCCGCCGACGTCGTAGCGCCACTGGCGGCGGTCGGTGTCGTAGGTGTGCATGATGTCGCCGTAGTCCCAGAAGCCGTACCAGCGGCGCTGTTCGACCTGGTCCTTGTAGTAGGTGAAGAGGAAGTCGAGGTGGTCCTCGATCTTCTTCTTGGGTGCGGTGGAGCGGTCGACTGGTGCGAACAGTCCGCCGAACACCTTTGCCGCCGCGAGGTGTTCGGGCGGGGCGGCGAGCTGGGGCGGGGTTTCGGCGGCCTGGGCCTGGCGGGCGAGTTCGGCGGCTTCGGGGGTGGTGGCGTTGGCCCAGAACATCAGCTCGCTGGTGCGGGCGATGCCGTAGGGGGTGCCGAACTCGGGTTCGTAGTCCTCGTAGGTGATGTTCAGGCCTTCGAGTTGTTCGGGGTGGGTGTCCTGGTCCATGCCGTCGTGGTAGAAGCGCAGGTCCATCGGCTGGGCTTCGGGTGACCACAGCCAGAGGGTGACCTCGGCCTCGCGGGTGTGCGCGCCCCGGATGTCGAGCTGGGCGGGGAACTTGCGCCAGAAGTCGCGCAGTCCGAAGGAGAGGCCGCCGGATACTCCGCCCACATAGCCGAAGCCGGAGGCGCGGCGGCCGCCGCCCGCGGGGATCCAGCCGTGGTCTTCCTTGGTGCGTTTGCGTACGCCGAAGCCGTCGGCGGAGAGCTGGCTCAGGGTGTAGTCGCCCCACTCGGGGATGTACCGCAGGCGGGAGGTGACGCGCTGGTCCCAGGTGCTGGGGTCGGGGAGTCTCTCGCCCTTGACTTGGGCGGTGCGGACGGCCTCGCCTGGGTCGCGGCGCAGTCCGGTGATCCCCTTGACGGCTTCGACGAGCATGCCGTCGCCTTCGCCGCCGACGCGGATGTGGCGGTCGTATGTCTCGTCGCGCAGGGGGACGGTGAAGCGGACGCCGAGGCCGCGGATGAAGTCGCCCTTGGTGCGGCCCGCGGTCTGTTCGCCGTCGTAGGTGAGGGTGTGCACCATGCGGAAGGAGTCGGATCCCGCGTAGAAGTAGAGCCGGACGCTGAAGGGGAGCCAGCCGCGCCTGCCTCTGCGGTGCTCGCCGTCGACGCGGACGACCGCGCGCACCGGTCCTTCCTGCTCGACCTTCGCTTCGCCGATGGCGCCGTCGAAGCGTTCCCACCGGGCGTGGCCCTGGTCGCCGTCGGCGAGGTCGCCCTGGCGCAGGACGACGAGTCGGCCGTCGGTGGCGATCTTCCTGCCGTCGCGGGTCACGGACTGGACGAGTTTGCCGCCGCGGGTGCCGATGGCCGCGGTGATGGTTCCGGTGTCGACGGTGACGCGCCCGCCGGAGCGGCGGACGGTGACTTTCTTCTCGCCGGAGGCCGGGGTCGCGCCGGGGGTGAGGATGAAGGCGTCGGCCCCGGCCGCTTCGGGGGATACCGCGTGGGCGGTCCACTTGAGGGTGCCGTCCGGCCAGTAGGCGGTGGGCCAGGTCTGTACGGGGACGTCCGTGCCGTCGGCGGTGGCCAGGGCGAACGCCGTGTCGGCGGGGTGGGCGCCCCGCGGCCAGGGCACGCCGAAGGTCGATCCGGGGGCGGCACCGAGGCCGCCGTCCTCCAGCCAGGTGACGGCCACGGGGGCGTCGGCGCGGGGAGCGGCGGCGGGGGCGGCCTGGGCGTCGGCGCGGCTGAGTGTCCAGCTGAACGATGTGGCGGCGCCGGCCACGGCGGCCGCTTTGAGTACGGATCTGCGGGGGATCGGGGACATCGTCGTTTCCTTTCAGAGAGTGGACATGGGCATGACATGTGATCGCCCCGGTGTGTGCCGGGAGTCGGTGGTGGGCGGGGTCGTCTCAGTGCGGGGTGCGGCGCCGCTCGGCCGCCATCGCCGCCGCGACGACGATGCCGAGCGCGGGAGCGGCCAGCGGCGGAGTGAGCCACGCCGACACCGCCACGACACCGGCACCGCAGACGAGCAGCAGCGACCCGGCGGGGTCGAGCAGGGTGCGCCGCCCCGCGTCAGCGAGCAGCGCCCGCCACGGGGAGCCGGGCCGCCAGCACACGGCCGCCCGCAGCGTGGCGACGGCCGCCGCGAGCACGGCGAGTACGCCCACCGCGGCGACGGCCGGGCCGCCCGGCAGCCCGGCCCGTACGGCGGCGAGGTCCACCCACAGCAGTGCCAGCGCCGCCAGGGCGGCCAGGCCCACCAGCCAGCCGCGGCGGGCCGCGGCGCGCAGGTCCGCGGTGAACTCCCGCCAGGTGGCGGGCTCGTCGGCGAGGTGGCGGCGCAGATGGGCGGCCCCGGCGGCGAGCGCCGCGGGCAGGGTGAGCAGCGGCAGCGCGGCCACCGTCATCCACACGCCGGTGAGCAGGCACTCGGCGAAGACGCCGAACCCGGACCGGAACGCGGACTCCCGGTCCGCGGACTTCGCTGTGTGGCCCACGGTCGTCAGCCCTTCAGTCCCGAGGTGGCCATGCCGTCGATCAGGTACCGCTGGAAGGCGAGGAAGAACAGCAGCACGGGCAGCAGCGCGACGAGCGACATGGCGATCATGCCGCCGTAGTCGGCGATGCCCTCCTGGTCGACGAACATCTTCAGGCCGAGCGCGACGGTGTACTTCTCGGGGTCGTTGAGATAGATCAGCGGGCCGAGGAAGTCGTTCCAGGAGTTGATGAAGGTGAAGATGGCGCTGGTGATCAGCGCGGGCCGGCACAGCGGCAGCACGATCGACCAGTAGATCCGCAGATGCCCGCAGCCGTCCAGGCGGGCCGCCTCGTCCAGTTCCTTGGGCAGATTCCGCATGAACTGCATCATCAGGAAGACGAAGAAGGCCTCGGTGGCGAGGTATTTGCCCAGCAGCAGGGGCGTGTTGGTGTTGATCACGCCCATCTTCTGGAACAGCACATACTGCGGGATGAGCAGGACGTGGTAGGGCAGCAGCAGGGTGCCGATCATCAGCGTGAAGAGCAGATTGCGGCCCGCGAACCTGATCCGTGCGAAGGCGTACGCCGCCAGGGAGCAGGAGAGAAGAATTCCGGCCACCGAACCGACCGCCAGAACGATCGAGTTGACGAAGAAAGTGGAGATCGGGATGTCCGCGATGCCCTCGGTGAGACGCCGGTAGTTCTCGATCACCGGGTCGGCCGGGAGGAGATCCAGGCTGCCGACGATCTCGTTGCCCGGCTTGAACGAGCCGCCGAGCACCCACAGCACGGGGTACAGGACGACCGCGAGGACGGCGAGCGAACCGATGTGCCAGGCGAGCGACCCGGCCCCGCGCCGGCGGACGTCTGCCGCGCGGGTCGCCGTTCGGGGCGCCGTTCGGGGCGTGGTCGACGCGCTCATCGGGCGGCCTCCTCGTAGTGCACCCAGCGTCGCTGGGACCAGAACAGCACCGCCGTCACCAGAGCGATCGCGAGCAGCAGCACCCACGCCATCGCCGACGCGAGGCCCATCCGGCCGTTCTCGAAGCCCTGGATGTAGAGGTAACAGGTGTAGACGAGCGAACCGTCGGCGGGGCCGCAGGCGTTGCCGCCCGCTCCCCCGCCGACGATGTACGCCGAGGCGAATATCTGGAAGGAGTGGATGGTTTCCAGCAGGACGTTGAAGAACAGCACGGGGGAGATCATCGGCAGGGTGATGTTCCAGAACCGGCGCCAGGCCCCGGCGCCGTCCATCTCGGCCGCCTCGTACAGCTCGCGGGGAACCTGCTTGAGACCGGCGAGGAAGATCACCATGGGGGCGCCGAACTGCCAGACGGTGAGCGCCACCAGGGCGTACAGGATCCACTCCGGGTCGCCGATCCAGCCGCCCACGTCCATGCCGAGCGCGCTCTGCGCCCGGTCCACCGCCGCGTCGTCCGAGAAGATGGCCTTCCAGACGATGGCGATGGACACGCTCGCACCGATCAGCGAGGGGGCGTAGAACGCGGCCCGGTAGAAGGCCTGGCCGCGGCGCTGCTGGGCGAGCAGCAGGGCCACGCCGAGCGCGAGGGCGAGCTTGAGCGGGGTGCCGATGGCGACGTACCACAGGGTCACTGACACCGACTTGCGCCAGCGTGGGTCGGCGAACATCTCCTGGAAGTTGTCGAGGCCGATCCACTCAGGGGGGTGGAAGAGGTCGTAGTCGGTGAAGGCGAAGTAGAGCGAGGCGATCATCGGGCCCGCGGTGAGCAGCAGGAAACCGGCGATCCAGGGGGACATGAAGAGATATCCGGCGAGGTTCTCGCGGCGGCCCCGCCGCTTCACCGCGGCACGGCCGCCGGTTTTCGGCGGGCCGTGCCGCGGCGCGGCGGCCGCGGCACGCGCGCCGTCCTGCGCGGGGGCGTGGGTCACGGTCGTCCCCATCAGCCGGGGAGCGCCGTCTTCGCCTCGGCGAAGAACTGCTTCACCGCTTCGCCCACCGACCGGGTGCCCAGGGCCAGTTCCTCGGCGATCCGCAGGAAGGCGGACTCGCAGATGTCCGCGCCCTGGGGGTGCGGGGTGATGGGTTCGAGGACGCCCGCGTCGACGAGTGACTGCTCGTAGGCGGCGATCTCCTTGTTGACCGGGTCGCTGGGCGTGTAGGCCTCGTACTGTTCGGTCGTGGCGTGCACCCCGCGGTCGTACTCCATGATCTTGCCGACTTCGGGGTCGTGCACCATGAAGTCGATGAACTGGGCGACTTCCTCGGGGTGCTTGGTCCTGCGGGAGGCGCTGAGCATCAGCGAGCCGAGGTACTGGCCGGTCTTCCGGCCGTCGGTGGTCGGGATCGGTGCGAGGCCGTACTCGCTCTTGCCCTCGTCGGTATAGCGGTTGGTGAAGTTGTCCCAGGTGAACTCGCCGCCCGCGAGTCCGGCCGTGACGGCGGACTTGGGTTTGGCCTGGACGACCTTCTTCGCGTCCGCGACCACACCGGACTCGATGCCCTTCTCGGCCTTGGTCCACCACTGGGTCAGGTCCGCCTCGGTGAAGCCGAGGCCGTCCTCGGTGAAGAAGGCCTTGCCCCGCTGGCGCAGATACATGTCGTAGAGGTACATGACCCCGTACATGCCGCTGTCTCCGGCCCGTCCCGTCTTGTCGCGGATCTTCTCCAGCGCCTGGTCGAAGTCGTCCCAGGTCCAGCCCTGTTCGGGCTTGACGCCTGCCTTGGCGTAGACGGGCTTGTCGATGATCAGGGCCATGGAGTTACTGCCGACGGGCACGCCCAGGAGCTTGCCGTCGACCTCGCCGAACTTCTCCAGGCCCGCGCGGAAGTTGTCCATGCCGAGGTTCCCGGCCTTGACCTGGTCGCTCAGGTCGAGCAGGACGTTCTTCTCATCGTACTTGCGCAGGAATCCGATGGCGTTCTGGAAGACGTCCGGTGGATTGCCGCCGGAGGCCTGGGTGTTGAACTTCTTCCAGAAGTCGGGGTAGGGCTGGAAGTCCGTCTTGACCTTGATCTTGGGGTACTTCTTCTCGAAGAGCTTGATACTGTCGTTGATCCTCCTGGCGCGGTCGTCGGAGCCCCACCAGGCGTATCTGATGGTGACTGTCCCGTCCCCCGATCCGCTGCCGCTGCCGCACGCTGTGGCCGTGCCCGCCAGACCCAGGGCGGCCACTGAGCCACCCGCGATCTTGAGCAGGCCGCGCCGGTCAACACCGTCAGTCGTTCGCACCGTTCGCCTCTCCAGCCGCCGAATTGAATCGTTCTAAGAAAGCGCTTGCCGGGCAAACGTAAAGACCCCTGGTTCGGACGTCAACGGTTGGGAGGGCATGAATCGAAACGCTTCACATGGTTCGGGCGGGCCGCCGCCGGTGGTGAGGCGGTCGGCACCGGGCGGCGACGCGGGCCGACAACCGCGCCGAGCCTGGAGCTGACTGGGCCTTGGCGGTGGAACTGGCGGCCATGGAAACGGAGTTCGAGGGCGGGCCGGTCGGGGAAGGTTCACCTCGGCAAGGCCGTGGTGCTGCGCGCGCGTCGACCGCTGGCGGCCCAGGCGTTGCGCGCGACAGTCGTGCTTCCTCAACCGCGCTTCCTCAACCGCGCTTCCTCAATCGCGTAGGAGACTCAGTGAGACTGACCCGAAGCATCGGCAGGACGGCCTTCGCCCTGAGCGGGGCATTCGCTCTGGTGATCGCCTTCGCGGGGACCGCCCTGGCCGCCCCGCCCCCGGCGCTGCCCGCGAACGCCAACGGCCTGGAGCAGACCTACCAGCCCGCCTACGACTACGACGGCGACGGCTGCTATCCCACGCCCGCCATCGGCGCGGACGGCACCGTCAACGGGGGCCTGAAGCCGTCGGGCGCGGTCAACGGGCAGTGTCATGACGCGAGCGATCTCGACAACGCCAACGGCTACTCCCGCGCCAAGTGCGACAACGGCTGGTGCGCCATCCTGTACGCCCTGTACTTCGAGAAGGACCAGGCGCTGCCCGGCAGCGGCCTCGGCGGCCACCGCCACGACTGGGAGCACGTCGCCGTCTGGGTGAAGGACGGCCGTGCCGAGTACGTCTCCACGTCCGCGCACGGGGACTTCGACATCTACGCGCGGGATCAGATCCGCTGGGACGGCGCCCATCCCAAGATCGTGTACCACAAGGACGGGATCAGCACGCACTGCTTCCGTCCCGCTGCCGCGCACGACGAGCCGCCCGAGAACCACCACGGCTTCTGGCAGTTCCCCGACCTCGTCGGATGGGAGGGCTATCCGGCGGGTCTGCGCGAGAAGCTCAGTTCGCACGATTTCGGCAGCGCCCACTTCGGCCTGAAGGACGGGAGCTTCGCCAGCCACCTGGCCGCGGCGCTGCCCCCCGGCGTGCCCTTCGACGTCCACGCGTGAGCGTCGCGCGCGGCTGCCCGGCGGCGGCGCTACCGGGCTCGCCCCGTCGGCTGCGGGACGCGGGCCGTCGCCGGTGCGGGCGGGTCCTGCGGCCTCCTGGTCCGGGTGACCTCGGTGCCGTACCGTGCGACCCCGGCCGTCGCGAGCGCCATGGGGGCCGCGATCGCGGCCGCGACCCCGCCGAGCGGCATCGCGGCCAGGAGCCAGCCCACCGCGGGCGGGCCCAGGATGCCGCCTGACTTGGTGCACGCGGCCGACAGGCCGCTGCCCAGACCGCGCAGTGCGGTGGGGTAGACCTGGGCGGTGTACGGGCCGAGCACGGCGACCACGCCGCTGGCGCCGGTCAGCAGGCCGATGAGCACGGGGACCGCCAGGGTCGCGTCGTCCAGCGGGATCGTGGTCAGGGCGACGAGCGACAGCGTGGTGACGGCGCCGTAGAGGACCATCGTCCGCCGCGACGACCAGCGGCTGTAGAGCCAGGCGGTGACGGCTGTGCCGGGGATCGACAGGACGGAGGCGCCGAGGAGGATCTGTGCGGCCGGGGTCGTCAGACCGGCCTCGGTGAGCACGGTCGGCAGGAACGTCACGAAGCCCCAGTAGACCAGGCCCCACGACAGGGCGAATCCGCAGATGAGCGAGGTCTGGCGGCGGTGGCGGGAGCCGAACAGGGCCCGGCCGCCGGGCCGTGTCGGCTGGTCGGCGGTCAGGGCCTCGGTGTGCAGGGCCTCGGTGTGCAGGGCTTCGATGGACAGGGCCCCGGTGGACAGGGGCGCGGTGGACAGGGGCGCGGCGGCCGGGGTCGCCGCGGCCGGGGGTTCGGCGAGGCCGAACATGCGGGCCATCCGGCGGGCTTCGGCGCCGCGGCCGCGGGAGACCAGGAAGCTCGGCGACTCCGGGATCCACCGGTTGAGGACCAGCAGCGCGACCGCGAAGGGAAGTTGCAGGAACCACAGGCTCCGCCAGCCGTACAGCGGGACGAACACGGAGGCCAGGCCGCTCGCGGCGAGATAGCCGCCGACCGTGGTGAGGCCCGCGGTCAGCACCATGACGCCGCTGCGGCCGGGCAGGACCTCGGACATCAGCGCGTACACGATCGGCAGCATGCCGCCCGCGGACACGCCCATCAGCACGCACATCAGCACATTGCCGCCGAAGGTCGGCATCGCGCCGCACACCGTGGTGGCCAGGAACATCAGGGCCGCGAGCAGGACCGAGGCGCGGCGTCCGATCCGGTCCGCGAGGCGTCCCCACAGCACGGAGCCGACCACGGTCCCGGCCAGGGCGGTCGTCGGCAGCAGGGCTACCTCGGCCCGTGTCAGGCCGTATTCCGCGCGGGCGCCCGGCAGGATAAAGGCCAGGGTGGCCGGTTTCATCTGGTCCACCATCAGGGCGAACGACAGGATCGCCACGAGGCGGCGGCGCAGCGGGCCGCGCCGCTGGTCCGGTGGGGGCTCCAGCGGGGGTTCCAGCGGGATGTCGGGGGCCTTCGTCACCTCGCGGCGGGGCACCAGGCCGAGCCCGGCGAGTACCAGACCCGCCACGGTCCCGGTCATGGCCCACCACATCGAGGCACCCATGTCCATGCCCGCCATGTGGAAGTCCATGGCGGCGGGGGGGGGGGGGGGGGGGGCGCGGCGGAGGGGGGGCCCCCCCCCACCGGGGGGGGGGGGTGCGGGGGGGACGGCGCGGGCA
>NZ_JBTVYK010000047.1:0-54327 GCF_054788135.1 Streptomyces sp. O3 | reverse complement strand
GCCCCTGGGCCGTGTGGTCGGGGGGCGGGGCCCGCCGCGCCGCGATGCCGGGCGCGGCCGCGGCGCCCCCCCCCGCGGGGGGGCGGGGCCACCCCGCCCGGCACGGCTGAGCCCCGGCACGGCTCCCTACAGCTCCTTGCCGTACCAGACTTCCGAGTACGGGCTGCCCGTGTCGTACGCGGGGATCTCCCGGTACCCGTGCCCGGTGTACAGGGCGCGCGCCTCGACGAGGTCGAGGCGCGTGTCGAGCCATACGCGGCTGGCGCCGAGCCCGCGCGCGGCCTCTTCGGCAGCCGGGATCAGGACCCGCCCGGCCCCCTTGCCGCGCATCTCCTCACGCACGAACACCCGCTTGAGCTCGGCCGTCTTGGCGTCGAGCAGCCGCACCCCGACGCATCCGGCCGCCACACCGTCGTACCGTGCGACGAGCAGCGCCCCGTTCGGCGGCGCGAGATAATCTCCGCGGTCCGCGGCGATCTCGCGCTCCAGTTCGTCGGCGGGCGTGCTGTGTCCCGCCCCGTACTCGCGCGCGAACCAGCGGTCGCTGACCTCGGTGTAGTACGCGGCCCACAGGGCGGCCGCGTCGGCGGAGTCGAAGGGTTCGGGAGTGACGGTCCAGGCGTTCACGCCAGGTATTGTCGCGGCCCGCCCCTCACGGACCGCAACCGAATAACCCAGGGCTGGATACCCAGGCTGGCTCAGGCCTGCTTGGGCGCGGCCTGCTGGACGACCTCGAAGGACCACACGGTGGACCCGGACGCCGCGGGCTTGGGCCGCTCGCCGCCGCCCTCCCCGCCGCCCTCGCCGCCGCCCTGGCCCTGGCTCTGGCCCTGGCCCTGGTGGGCGGCCTTCATCGGGCCCTCCATCCAGGCCTGGAAGGACTCCTCGTCGCGCCAGCGCGTGTACACGAGGTACTGGTCGGTCCCCTCGATGGGACGCAGCAGCTCGAACCACTCAAAGCCGTCGGAGCTCTCGACGGTCCCGGCGCGCGACGCGAAGCGCTTCTCCAGGATCTCGCGCTGCTCTTCCGGCACGGTCAGAACGTTGATCTTCACCACGCTGGGCACAAGGCACCTCTCAGGGAACAGGGAACAGGGAACAGGGAATCTGATCGCGCGTGTATCGCGTGTGTGCAGTCTCCTACATCCGCCGGTCAAGGCACCGTGAAGGGGGCTGCTCCGAGGCGTCTTGGCGGTACCCGGCCGTTGCTAAAGTTCAGCGCTGGGTGGGGAGTTGGCGACGCATGGGAGAGAAGACAGACCGTGACCAGCATCATCGTCGTGCCCTCGGCGCACGCGCGGCCAACCGGGCAGCTCAGGCTGCGGCCGGGGGAAGTCCTCCGCTTCGGCCGCGCCCTGCCGTCCGGGCAGGGCGCCCGGCAGCTGAGCATCGCGCACCACGGCGTGTCCCGCAGGGCGGGGAGCGTCACGGCGGCCCAGACCTTCTGGACGCTCAGCAACTTCAGCCGCAGCGCCACCTATGTGGTGGAGAACCCGGAGGGCGCGGGCGAGCATCTGAAGGTGGCGCCGGGCCGTCTCGGGGCGCCGGTGCCGTTCGAGTTCTCGCGGGTCGTGCTGCCCGCGGCCGACGAGTTCGTGACGTTCGACGTCTGGGCGCCGGGCCATGACTACCTGGACCACGACGCGGACCAGGCCGCGAACGGCGACGCGAGCGGCTTCGGGGCCGCCCCCGGTTCGGGGCCCGGCTCCGGGTCCGCCGCCGGGTCCGGGTATCCGTCCACCGTGCTGGGCTTCCCCCTCGATCACAGCAAGCGGTACTTCATGGTGCTCGCCGCGCTCTGCGAGCCCCGGCTGCGCGGCGCGCCGCACGCCCCCGCCCCCACGGCCGATCAGGTCGTACGACGGCTGCGCCCGGTCTGGCCCGAGGTGAGCCGTACGACCGTGAACTGGAGCATCGACTACCTGGCGGTGAAGCTGCGCCTCAAGCCGGGCCCGGACGAGGAGGACCCCTCGGGGGCGCGGCTGTACGGCAAGAAGGAGGCGCTGGTGTCGCTCGCGCTGCGGTTCAACCTCGTACGGGAGGACCATCTGACCGTTCTCAGCCCGCCGCTGCCGCCGAACCCGAGCCCGCCGTCGCCGCCGTCGCCGTCGCCCACTCCACCGGCCGGCGCCTGAGGCGGCGACCGGCCGGTGGGTACCGGCTGCCCCTGCCCACCCCCGTTTGAGGGCAGGGGCAGAGCCTCGGCGGTCGGTCGGGCGGTGCGGTTCGCGCCGCCCGGCCGATGTCTCCACAGTGACGGCAGTCGGCCGCGATCGGCACCTGGATCTATGCAGGGTGCCGCCGGGAACCGGGATGGGCCCCCGCCGCGTCCCTGTAAGGTCCGCGCATCGTAAGGTCCGCGCATCCGAAGACGACGGTCGAAGACGACGAGGGGGCGTACGTGCTCGAACTGACCATGGCCGCGGTGTCCGGGGCCGACGCGGGTTCGACGGCTGGCATGCTGATGGCCGAGGAGCCAAGCGCTCCGGGCGCGGTGCTGCGCGTGG
The DNA here is from genome assembly GCF_054788135.1 of Streptomyces sp. O3. Lineage (NCBI taxonomy): Bacteria > Bacillati > Actinomycetota > Actinomycetes > Kitasatosporales > Streptomycetaceae > Streptomyces > Streptomyces sp. O3. The sequence goes on along the minus strand of NZ_JBTVYK010000047.1, from coordinate 51,820 downwards.
GGCGGGACCCAGGCGTGTGCCGCCTCACGGCGCCCGAGGACTGGCTGTTCGTGTCACGGGCGCACCTGGAGTTCCAGTGCGGCCCGGACGGGGCGTGGACGGTCACCTGGCTGCGCGGCTCGCGTCCGGACCCCGCGTCTCGGGTGCGGGTGACGCTGGACGGGGCCGAGGCGCCCCTCGCGTACGGCGCGAGTACGGCGCTTCCGCGCGGCGGCTCGGGCGAGGTGGTCATCCAGGACCTCGGCGGGCCGCGCAGTGTGAACGTGGGCTTCTACCACGAGGTCTGAGCCGCCCCGGCCGACTGTGATGTTCGTCGCGCCGCCGCACCGCGACCGCCCGCCGTGAGCCCGTCCGCACGGCCCGCCGATGATGACCGGTGGACAGCCAGGTGACGATGGGGTTGCCTGCGTCTGTGCGGAGGGGCGTCGCGCGCCCCTTAGGATCCGGGGACGGAGACCGAGCGCGGTCGGATTCAGGCGGAGGACCGAAGAGGCGTGGCGAACGCGGAGCAGGCGCGGCAGAGCGGGCTGAGGAGCGCCCTGGGGGCCGCTGGCCTGGGCAGCAGGATGAGCGTGGCCCGTGCGGGGCTCTGGCTGGTCGCCGCCGTGCTCGCGGTACGGCAGATCGTCGTCGTCCTGCGCAGCCCCAGAGGCGAGCGCCTGACCGAGCTGGAGACCTGGGTCGGCCCGGACGGCGTGCTGCGGGTGACCGGCTCGCTCTACGACTCGGACTCGTTCACCGGCACGCCGTTCGCCGGGCTCGTGCTCAAGCCGCTGACCCGCGCCGCCGAGCAGGCGCTGGGCCTCGGCTGGACGTTCGGCACGCTGCTGCTGGTCGCCGCGCTCGGCCTGGTCGCGGCCCGCGCGCTGCCGACGCCCGTCTCGCGGCGTACGTCGATGCTCGCCGCGCCGGTGGCGATCTGTCTGCTGATGCTGTCGCTCCCGGTGCGCAACGCGCTGTACCTCGGCCAGACCAGCATCATCCCGGTACTGCTGGTCCTGCTGGGCTGCTTCGCGGTACGCGGCGAGCGCGCCTCGGGCATCCTGATCGGCCTCGGGGCCGCCCTGCAGCCCACCGTGCTGCTGTTCGCGCCGCTGCTGTGGTGCACCGGGCGGCGCAGGGCCGCGCTGTCCGGCGTCGTGACCTTCGCGGCCGGTACCGCCCTGGCCTGGGCGGCACTGCCGCAGGACTCGTGGACGTACTGGGTGCGGCGGCTCGCGGGCGCCGGTCTGGGGGCGAGCCCGGACAGCGTCGCCAACCAGTCGCTGCACGGGGCGCTGCTGCGCCTCGGCCTTCAGGGCCCGCTGGAGATCGCCCTGTTCGTCGTGCTCGCGGCGGCCGTCGCGGTGGTCGGGCTGCGCCGCGCGGTCCGTTACGCCCGTGACGGGCAGCTGCTCCTGGCGGTCGCGGTGACCGGCTGTGTGGCCGTGGCGGTCTCGCCGACGGCCTGGCAGCACCAGCTGCTGTGGGTGCTGCTGGCGGTGGTCGGCCGGGTCGGCAGGCGCGCGTCGGACCGGCTGGTCTGGCCGCTCGCCGTCGTCGTCGTGATGACGCTGCCTACGAAGATGCTGCTGCCTGACATGCGCGTGATGTACCCCGTACAGGACAACGCGCCGCTGCTCATGGCGCTCGCCGCGGCGTGTCTGGTGCCGTTCATCGCCCGTACCTCGCCGTACTTCCAGACGCCGGAGCCCACCGCGTACGAGGCCCCCGCCCCGGCCCGCTGGAAGTGGGTGCCGCTGGTTCCGTTCTGGCGGCGGGCGCTGAGCCGTCCGAACCTGCTGCTCGAACTGCTGCTGATCCGCGTCGGCTACTCGATCTACCAGCAGACCCGCATCCTGGCGACCGGCAGCCGCGCCGCCGCGGAGGAGCACGGCGAGCGGGTGCTCGCGATCGAGCAGGCGCTGTTCCTCGACGTCGAGCACTGGTTCAACCGCGTGGTCGTGGACACGCCGTGGCTGGAGTCGTTCCTCAACTTCTATTACACGTCGTTCCACTTCGTGGTGCCGCTGACGGTGCTGGGCGTCCTGTACGCGCGCCGTCCCGGCGACTTCCGCTGGGCGCGCGGCGCGCTCGGTTTCGCCACGGTGCTCGCGCTGCTGGGCTTCTGGCTGTTCCCGCTGGCGCCGCCGCGGCTGATGCCGGGACTCGGCTTCGTGGACACGGTGCACGGCGTGCAGGACTTCTCGCAGCCGGACTACGGGACGCTGACCGGGGTCACCAACCAGTACGCCGCGATGCCGTCGCTGCACTTCGGCTGGTCGCTGTGGTGCGGCATCGTCATCGCCGTACTGGCCCCGAAGCTGTGGATGAAGCTCCTGGGGCTGCTGCACCCGGCCCTGACGCTGGTCGCCATCGTCGGCACCGCCAACCACTGGGTGCTGGACGCGGTGGGCGGGGCGACCGTGGTGGGCGCGGGCTTCGGCCTGGTCTACCTGCTGTCGGGACCACGGGCGACGAAGCCGACGGCGGCCGCACCGGGACTGCCGGAGCCGACCGAGGCAGCGGAGCTGCCGGAACAGCGCACCGCCTCCGCCGACTCCCCCACCGCCCCCACGGCGTCCGCCTCGGCCGCCACCACCGAAACCGGCACCGGCACCGGCACCGGCACCGACCGACTCCGCCTCGGCTAGGCGCGCCCGCGCGGCTCCGCCTCGGCTAGACAGCCCCGCGAGCCCCGGCCGGAGCCGCCGCGCGGCACGCGGGGCCCGCGGGGCTCCGGTCCAGCTGGGGCTGCCGCGTGGTCTGCGGTGGCGGCCGTCGCCTCAGGCGGGCTGGCTGATCCGTACCCGCAGGCCCTCATCGCCCGCCGCCCGCACGGCGACCGCGCTGAGGTCGGCCGCGTGCGCGGTCGGCCCGTACGCCGCCGCGCGCGGGCCGATCCCGACGACCCGCATCCCGGCCGCGAGGCCCGCCGCGACACCCGCCTGGGAGTCCTCGAAGACGACGCAGTCCGCGGGGTCGACGCCCAGCTCGGCGGCGCCCTTGAGGAAGCCCTCCGGGTCCGGCTTGCTCGCGCCGACGGACTCCGCGGTCACCCTGACGTGCGGCATCCGCAGCCCCGCCGCGCCCATCCGGGCTCGGGCCAGGGCCGCGTCCGCCGATGTCACCAGCGCGTGCGGCAGGTCGGCGATGGCCGCCATGAACGCGGGCGCGCCGCCGATCGGTACCACGCCCTCCAGATCGGCGGTCTCGGCCGCGAGCATCTCGCGGTTCTCGGCGTGGTTCTCGGCCATGGGCCGCTCGGGCAGCAGTACGGCCATCGACGCGTAGCCCTGCCGTCCGTGCACGACCTTGATGACCTCGGCGAAGTCCAGGCCGTGCCGGTCCGCCCAGCGGCGCCAGCAGCGCTCCACCACGGCGTCGGAGTTGACGAGCGTCCCGTCCATGTCCAACAGCAGGGCACGGGCGGTCAGAACGGTGGTGGCAGAGGTGGCCGTCATCGGCGGGCTCCAAGCACTCCAGGCGCTCCCAGAGGAGACGGAGAAAGAGAGAACAAGTGGCCCCGTCCGCCGGTCAGGGAGAACGGACGGAGGCCACTTTGTTCCTCCACGATACAAAACAAGGGGCGCTCCGCGCCACCACCCACCGGATCCGGCCGCCGGAACCGCCCCACGGCGCGCCCCCTCACGGCGCCACGGCCTCGAACAGGCTGATCCCCGCGAGCGCCAGCATCACCACGGCCGCGACCTGGGTGATCAGCCGCAGCGGCACCCGCTTCATCAGCGCCTTGCCGCCCAGGATCCCGATTCCGGCCACCGTCCACAGCGCGAGCACCGCGCCGAGCCCGACCGAGACCGGGTCGTCATACCTGGCCGCGAGGTTCGCCGTCATGATCTGGGTGAGATCGCCGAACTCGGCGACCAGGATGAGCATGAAGCCCGCGCCCGAGACCTTCCAGAAGCTCTGGTCGGCGGGCCTGCGCACCTCCTCCTCGCTCTCGCTCTTCTTCAGGAGCAGCAGCGCCGCGCCCGCCAGGAACAGCACCCCGGTCAGCGCCGCGACGAGCCGGTTCGGCAGCAGGGTCAGCACGCTGCCCGCCGCGATGGCGAGCGCGACATGCACCGCGAAGGCGGCGGCCACACCGGCGAAGACGTACGAGGCGCGGTAGCGGGTGCCGAGCACCAGGCCCGCCAGGGCGGTCTTGTCCGGGAGTTCGGCCAGGAAGACGACGCCGAACACCAGCGCCGTCACACTGAGACTGATCAAGATTCCTCTATCGGTCGAGCGCACCGCCCCACCGAGAGTCACTGCGCGCGAGCCTCGGCATGGCAGCGCGCAGGGGGTACCCGAGCCTCGGGCCGGCACGGCCCGACGGCATCGCACTGCTTGCCGAAGGTCTCGCTGACGGATCGTGATCCACGGTCCGCTCCGGGCGCCGGCCAGGCTCAGAAGCCCGGCAGTATGTCGACGGTCCGGCGAAGAGCTACTCCCCTTCTGCGCCGCCATCGTACGCGACGCGGCGGCCCTGGCGGGATTCCCACCCTCCAATAATGTTGAACTTGCAAGCACTGCTAAGGGCTGCCTAACCTGTGGGCTCCGCCGACCTCCCGTCCCCGGAACTCGGAAACCGAGAACCGAGAGAACCGAAGGAGCCCCCCACATGACCGACCGCCTCAACAGCGCCCAGCCCTACGCCGTAGGCCTGTTCCGGATCGTCATCGGACTGCTTTTCGCCTGCCACGCGGCCACCCCGCTCTTCGGGTGGTTCGGCGGCGCGGCCGTAGAGGTCGGCGCCTGGCCGTACTGGTACGCGGGCGTGATCCACCTCGTCGGCGGCGTCCTGCTGATGCTCGGCCTCGGCACCCGCGCGGCCGCGTTCGTCTCCTCCGGCGCGATGGCGTACGCGTACTTCGACGTGCACCAGTCGCAGGCGCTGTGGCCCATCGAGAACGGCGGCGAGGCCGCGGCGCTGTTCTGCTGGGCCCTGCTGCTCCTGGTGTTCACCGGGTCCGGCGCGTTCGGCCTGGACCGGCTGCTCGGGCGCGACACCGGCACGACGGCCGCCGCCGGCGCCCCAGCCTCCGAGGACGCCCGGACATCCGGAGCGGCGGGCCGCTAAGGCACGCCAACCGGTCGCCCTGTCGGCCCACGTGCGGAATATTTCCGGCATACGAACCCGAAGTATGACGTCAGGTGAACACCCGGCGGCGCGTACATGACCCCCGTGATTCGCCGCCTCACCCGTGGGCGTACGCTGCGTGGCTGACCACAAGGCCGCCCCTGACGCTCCCCGCGCCTCGAGGCGTTACGCCGCCAGGAACCGGGGAGTCGGGGAGTCAACGGGTGCTCGAGAGTGTGGGGACGCTGACCGGCAGCCCATGGATCTACGCCATCGTGGCGGCTTCCATCCTCTTCGACGTGTTCCTGCCGATGCTGCCGAGCGGACTGCTGGTGATCACCGCGGCCACCGCGGCGGCGGCCGGTACCGGGGCCGCGGGGCGGGTGGCCGCGCACGAGGTCCCCGACATCCTGGCGCTCGGTCTGTGCGCCGCGACCGCTTCGGTGCTCGGCGACCTCGCCGCCTACCGGGTCGCCCGGCGCGGCGGCGACAGGTTCGACCGCGTCATCGCCCGCTCCCGGCGGCTCAGCGCCGCCCAGGAGCGGCTCGGGGCGGCGCTCGCGCGCGGCGGCGGCATCCTCGTCATCATCGCGCGGTTCGCCCCGGCCGGGCGCTCGGTGGTCTCGCTGGGCTCGGGCGCGGCGCACCGCACGGTACGGGAGTTCCTGCCGTGGTCCGTGCTGGCGGGCGTGATCTGGGCGGCGTACAGCGTCGGCATGGGCTACCTCGGCGGCCAGTGGCTGGGCGCCACCTGGCTGGCCACCGGCGTCTCCCTGCTCGCCCTGGTCGCGGCGGGCTCCCTGGCGGCGTACGTGGTCCGCCGACGCCGCCCGGCGACGGCGGACTAGCGGGCGCTGGCGGGCTGGCGGGCTGGCGGGCTGGCGGTTAGATCGTTTCCCCGGCCGCCGCTCTGCTCCCCCTCGCCGAGCCGCCCCTGACCTCCAGGTCCCTCAGCAGCTCACGGGTCGCGTCCGTGACGGCGTCCACGGCACGGTCGAAGACCTCGCGGTTGTGCGCGGCGGGCGCGCGGAAACCGGACACCTTCCGTACGTACTGCAGCGCGGCGGCGCGGATCTCGTCCTCGGTGGCCTCCTCGGGAAGCACGGGCGGGCGGAGAGTCTTGATACTGCGGCACATACCCCCAGTCTGCGCCACACCGGCACCCGGCAGTCACACGAGTTCCAGCCATGGACGGGACCAGGGAGACCACGGGGGCTCAGCCCTCTTCCGGGTCTGCCGCCGCGCCCTCCTCCGCCGCCGCGCCCTCCTCAGCTCCTTCGCCCGCTGCCTCCGGCAACCGCTCGACCGCCGCGAGCGCCTCCGTCAGCCAGGCGGTCCAGAACGTCTCCAGCTGGATGCCCCCGCGCAGGACGAGATGGCGCAGCCGGTCCTCGGCCGCGTCCGGCACCACCGGGAAGTGCCGCCCCTCGATCCCGGTGTACTCCGCCAGCCGCTCCTGGTGCAGCGCGAGATGCCGCCGCAGCTCGCGTTCGAGACCCTGCGTGCCGACCACGCCCGCCGCGCGCATCCGCAGCAGCAGCGGGTCGCGGATCTGCTTGGGTTCCTCGGCCTTGGCCACCCACGCGGTCAGCTCCGCGCGGCCCGCGGGCAGCACCTCGTACTCCTTCTTCTGCCCGCGCGTCGGCTGCTCCTGCGGCAGCGCGCGGATCAGCCCGGCGGCCTCCAGCTTCCCCAGCTCGCGGTAGATCTGCTGGTGCGTGGCCGACCAGAAGTAGCCGATCGACTTGTCGAAGCGGCGGGTCAGCTCAAGCCCCGACGAGGGCTTCTCCAACAGGGCGGTGAGGATCGCGTACGGGAGGGACACGCCCGCATCCTAGAAGGCCGCCGGGAACGAGGCACACCACCCGGCTACCGCGGAGACAGGTCCGGCGGGGTTCGTATGCCGTGGTGGCGGCGGAGCGCGGAGAGCGCCGCGAAGTAGCCGCACATCCCGTGCACGGAGGGGCCGGGCGGAGTCGCGGCCGAGCACAGGTACACGCCGGGCAGTGGCGTGGTGTACGGGTCCCAGCGTGCGTGCGGACGGGCCAGTGACTGGCGCAGGGTCAGGGCTCCCGCGGCGATGTCCCCGCCGACGTAGTTGGGGTTGTACTCCTCGTACTGGGCGGCCGAGAGGCCGCGGGCGGCGACGATCGTGTCGGTGAACCCCGGCGCGTACTCCTCGATGCGGCGCCGGATCAGGTCGACCGGGTCACGCGTGTCTCCGTGCGGGACGTGGGCGTAGGCCCAGACCGGTCGCTTGTCGCCCGCGGCACGGGACGGGTCGGTGACCGCCGGGTCGACGACGAGGACGAAGGGCGCGTCGGCGCGGTGTCCCGCCGCGGTGGCGGTCTCCTGACGGAAGATGTCGGCGCGTGTCCCGCCCAGGTGCACGGTGCCGGCCTCGCCCACGAGGGGGTCGGCCCAGGGGACGGGGCCGTCGACGAGGAAGTCGGCCTTGGCCGCCCCTGGGCCGTACGTATAGGACGTCAGGGCTTTCCGGTAGCGAGCGGGCAGCGGATGCCGTCGGCCGGACATGCCGAGGAACCCTTTGGGGCTGACGTCCAGCATGACGAGAGGGAAGTCGCCGAGTTCGGCCAGGTCCCGGATGTGGTGTCCGGTATGGATGACGCCGCCGTGTGCGGTGATGTCGGCGGCCATGGCGTCGGCGATGCGGACGCTGCCGCCTTCGGGGAGCGGCCAGCCGCTGCTGTGGGCGGCGTGGGCCAGCAGCAGGGCGACCGCCGCCGAGGCTACCGAGGGGAGTCTGCCCACCGCGTGCGCGGCGACTCCGGCGAGCAGCGCGCGGGCGGGCTCGGTGCTCAGCGGCGTACGCGAGGTGGCGTGGGCCAGGATGCGCGGTGCCAGCAGCAGCGGAGCGGCCAGGCTGCGGGGCAGGGAGCGCTGGGGGGACAGGAGCAGGTCGACGATGTCGGTGGACCGGGCGGCCAGGGGGGCCATGAGGCGGGTCCAGCGAGGCCCGTCCGGGCCGAGGCGGGCGGCGGTGCGGTCGATGTCGCGCCAGGCCGCGGCCGCCGCGCCGCCGGGCAGCGGGTGCGCGTAGGGCATGTCGGGCTGCAGCAGCCGTACCCCTCGTGCGGGCAGGTCGAACTGGCGGAAGAACGCGGAGGCGGCGGCCATCGGGTGGACCGCCGAGCAGATGTCGTGCGTCACCTCGCGGTCGAACAGCGAGGCGGTGCGCAGTCCGCCGCCGATGGTGTCGGCCTTCTCGTACAGCTCCACCTTCAGACCGGCGCGGGCGAGGGTGACACCCGCGGCGAGTCCGTTGGGGCCGGTGCCGACGATGGCCGCGTCGGCGGTCATGCGGCGGCGCCCTGGTGTTCGGCGAGTCGGCGGTAGAGGCTGCTGCTCTCGTTGAGGTCGGCGTGTGTCCCGGTGGCCTGCACCCCGCCGCCGTCCAGCACGATGATCTTCTCCGCCTGGGTGATGGTGGAGAAGCGGTGGGCGATGACGACGACCGCGCACCGGCGGGAGATGGTGGCGATGCTGTCGCGCAGTGCCGCCTCCGACTCTCCGTCGAGGTGGGCGGTGGCCTCGTCGAGGAGTACGAGCCTCGGGCGTTGCAGGAGGGTACGGGCGATGGCCAGCCGCTGGCGCTGGCCGCCGGAGAGGCCGGAGCCGCGCTCGCCGAGTTCGGTGTCCAGGCCGTCGGGAAGGTTCGCGATCACCTCGGTGAGGTGGGCCATGCGCAGCGCGTCGGCGATGTCTCCCTCCGCGGCTTCGGGGGCCGCGTAGCGGAGGTTCTCGCGGATGGTGCCGCGCAGCAGGGTGTGGTCCTGGTCTACGTAGCCGACGAGGGAGCGCAGTTGGCCGAGCGGCATCCGGGCGGTGTCGGTCCGGCCGATGCGGACGGTGCCGGACGCCGGTTCGTAGAAGCGCTCGACGAGTTGGAAGACGGTGCTCTTGCCCGCGCCGGACGGGCCGACGACGGCGGTGAGTCCGCGTTCGGGGACGGTGAAGGACACGTCGTCGAGGACGACGGTGTCGCTGCCGGGGTAGGAGAAGGAGACCTTCTCGAAGGTGAGGCTGTGCCCTTCGACGGCCGCGTCGGGGCCGTCGCCGTGGTCCTCCTGCTCGATGGCGCCGAGCTCCGCGACGCGGTCGATGGAGGCCCTGCCCTGCTGGAACTGGGCGATCGAGATGAACAGCATCACCAGCGGTGACACCAGGTAGAAGAGGTACATCATGAACGATGTCAGGTCGGCGGGCGCCATGTCGCCGGTGGCGACGCGGGCCATGCCCCAGGCGATGACGACGGTCAGCGCGATCTGGGTGCCGACGTTCATGGCCGGGGTGAGCATCGCCGACAGGGCGGAGACACGGATTCCGGAGCGCCGGGCCTGCTGGGCGAGGCCGGTGATGTGCTCGGTCTCGCGGTCCTCGGCACGGGACGCCTTCACCGTCGGCAGGGCGCCCATGACGCGCATCAGGGCGGAGCCGAAGGTGCTGGTGTCCTCGCGGTTGGTGACCGACACCCGGCGTACCTGACGGGCCAGCAGCAGCGAGACCGCGCTGGCGACTCCGAGACAGCCGAGGGTGGTGGCGAGCAGCAGCGGATCGAGCCAGGCCATCAGCGCGATCCCGCCGATCACCATGAAGGCGCTGGTGACGATCTGGGCGAGGGCCTGGGTCATGCAGACGCGGGCCAGTGAGGTGTCGGTGACCATCCGGGTGAACACGTCGCCCTGGTCCCAGCGGTTGAAGGACTGGAGCCGGGAGCGCAGCAGCCGGGCGGCCAGCGTGTGCCGGATGTCGTGCACGACGTTCTCCCCGGCCCGGCCGATGGCGTACGCGTGGGCGGCCGCGAGGGCGGCGTCCGCGGCGAACAGCGCGGACGCCAGCAGGATCGGTCCGGTCAGCGACCGGTCTGCCGCGACGGCCTTGATCATTTCGCCGATGACCACGGGCTGGGCGAGGGTCGCCGCCGCGCCGGCGATCCCGAGGAGGATTCCGGTCAGCAGCAGTGCGCGGTGCCTGTTCGCTATCTGCCAGATGCTCATGCCGCGGCCTCGGCGTCACCGGACTTGACGTAGGTGGAGACGAACATGGGGGACTGTTCGGTGTAGGGGGCGTCGCCGGACCAGGTCGCGGTGCGGCTCTCCGGTTCCAGACCGGCGTCGCGGGCGTAGGCGTCGACCTCGTCCGGGTGGGTGAGGCGGGACAGTTCGGTGCCGACGCGGGTGCTGCCGTCGGACTCGTACCAGATGTGGGAGCAGTGCCACAGGCCGTCTTCCGGCAGCAGGGTGGAGTGGGTCTGCAGACCGGTGCCGCGCTCCGGGTACGGGGTGAAGTAGGTGGCGTGGCTGCGTCCTTCGTGGAGTGCGAGGATGGCGGGCTTGTTGTGGGTCTCCACGATGAGGCGGCCGCCGGGGACCAGCAGGTCGGCGGCGCGCTGGATCGCCTGCCGCTGTTCGTCCGGGGTGAGCAGCATGGAGAGGGTGCCGCAGACGCAGTAGACGAGTCCGGCGGTGTGGTCGGACGTGTAGGTGCGGATGTCGGCGTGCACGGGGTCCACGGAGGTGTCGCCGTCGAGGGCGGTGCGCAGGCTGTCGAGCATCTCGCGTGAGGAGTCGACGCCCGTGATCTGTCCGGTGTGCTGGGCGAGCGGCAGCGCGATCCGGCCGGTGCCGACGCCGAACTCGACGGTGCCGGCGGCGGGGTCGGGGTGGAGTTCGGCTATCCGCTTCGCGGTGGCGGCGGCGGATTCGTCCTTGGGGAAGAGCCGGTCGTACCAGCCCTCGAACTGCCGCCCGTAGCCGATGTCGTTGACTGCGTTCATGTGCTCTTCCTCTTCCTCTTCCGGTTTCTCTTCAGTTCCCTGCGGCCGACTACCTTCTGAGCACTCCGAAGGCGATGGCTCCGGCGATCGCGGCCCCGATGGCGAGGACGAAGTAGGCGGCCACGGTCAGCTCCTTGTTTCGGTCTTGGCGGGCGTCGTCCCGGTCTTGGGGGGCGTGCCGAGGGCGGTCGGCGCGTGCGGGTCGAGAGGGGTATAGGGGGATACGAACACCATCTCCGGGTCGTGGCTCTTGTCGTAGCCGGTGGCGCGGGCCAGCGCGAACTGGAAGCCCTTGACGGTGCCGGCCGACTCGTGCTGGCTGTTGATGGTCGCGCGCAGGTACTCGGTGAGCGTCCGGTAGGCGGAGGTGCGGGTGACGACGGCGAATCCCTTGTCGATGACGTGCAGGATCTCGCTGCAGATGTCGAAGATGGCCTTCTCCGGACGGCGGGTCGGGAACCAGGCGATCTGCCAGGGCTTGCGGCCCTCGATCACATCGACGCCCTGCCACGGTGATGTGGTGCCGTCGGCGTCCAGCGTGCGGTAGAGGAAGTGGTAGTCGTGCATGGCCGGGGTCGGTGCGAAGAACCGCCAGTTCGGCAGGACCGAGAAGGTGTCCTTGAGTTGCAGCCGGTTGAACATCGGGTTCGGGTGCTGGGTGGCGAGGGTGCTCACCAGCATGACGGCCCCGGTGATCCGCCAGGCGGCGCCCTTGCCGGTGAACAGGCTCGATACGGCGGCGCGGCGGGTGGTCACTTGGCGGCCTCCTGGTCGGTTGAGGGGTCGGCTGCCGCGGTGGGACGGCCGGGGTGGCCGAGTTCGTCGAAGAACGCGATGATGCGGTCGGCCACCCGGTAGGCGAAGCGGCTCTGGGTGAGTACGGTGTCGTGCCCGGCGCCTTCGACGACCAGTGTGTCGGTGCGGCCTCCCCGGTGCGCTTCGGCGAGTTCCTTGTGCATCAGCAGCTGGTCGGGGTCGCGGTCGACGGTCTGCTGGGCGGAGACGACCAGGCCGTGCGCCCCTTCGATCGTCTCCAGCTCGCCGGAGAAGGCGCGGAAGTCGGCTTCCACGGCCTCCCATTCGCGACGCCCGGCATCCCACATCCGCACATCGGCGTACTGAGCGAAGGCCTTCTCGCGGTAGGCGACGGGCAGCGCCTCGATCCAGTCCGGGCGGGACATGAGGATGCCGGTGCCCAGCCGCAGGAACCACGTCATCTGGGTGAGGGAGCCACGCAGCTTGTCCGCGGTGTCGCTCTGCTGCTGGGAGCGGTTGAGCTCGTCGGGATGGGAGGAGTCGAGGTAGACGACGCCGTGCAGGCTGTCGCCGAGTTGCCGGGCGGCCCGGCGGGCGATCTCGCCGCCGAGTGAGTGGCCGACGAGGATGACCTTGCGGTGCGCGGCGACGGCGCCGTTCACGACGTCCACGAGGTCGTCGACGGACTCCGAGAGCCCGAAGCGGGCGGCGGACTTGTAGCGGCTGCCGGCATAGCCGGCGCGGGCGTAGGTGATGACGCCGTACTCGGTCTCCTTGGCGAGACGCTCGGTGATCCACGCGAAATGCTCGCTGGTGGAGACCATCCCGGCGGCGAACACCAGGACGGGCCGCTCGCCGTCGCCCCTGGAGAGCACCTCGTACTGGAGCTCGTTGCCGTGGCGGGTGGTCAGCGTCCGAGAGGTGTGCCAGCCTTCGGTGGCGCGCAGTCGTCGCTGGACGGCGGTGCCGGCGGCGATCACCGTGGCTCCGGCGAGCGCGGTGAGCGCGACGGGCAGGGCGCGGTCGTCGCGTCCGGCGAGTACGGGGTGGGTTCTGGGCGCCGAGGTGTAGGCGACCATCGGGTGCATGGCGGTGAACGAGGTCACGAACCGGCCCAGGCCCATGAAGTAGCCGTTGGCCAGGTGGAACGCGGCAGCGCTGGCGATGATGGGGCGGGCCAGGCGGCCGCCGCTCGCGTAGGCGAGGGGGAAGAGGCACTCCAGCGCGAGCACGCCGTGGGTGAGGTACCTGGCTGCCCTGGGATGGTCCTGGGTCCACTGGAACATGCCCTGGTGGCCGTAGGTGCGGGTGCGCATGACGCCGGGGAGCGCGGAGGCGTCGCGCCAGGGTTCGCCGAGGAGTTTCACCCAGCCGGAGATCAGATACGAGAGGTTGGCCTGGAGAGCGACGTACCAGAGCAGGGCGTCCTTGGCCTGGGGGGACGGTACCAGCCGGGCGGCTCCGGTGGCGGTCTGCACCAGGATCGCCACCTGGTCGGAGCCGTCGGTGCCGTAGCGGTGGCGCGGGTAGAGCAGGGCGGAGGTCGCTCCGAGGAAGACGCTTCCGGCGCCGCGCCAGCGTGAGTTGCCGGGCAGCAGCATGCCGGCGGAGACCGCGGCGCGCGTGACGTGCAGGGCGGTGGTGGTCTTCGGTCCGCTGACGGTGTTCAGCAGTCGGCGGACGAGCGGGGTGGATTCGGCTTGGACGTCCTTGACGATGCGCCAGTCGTTGAGGCCTCCCCGGCGTATCTCTTTTCGCTGCGAAAGATATTCGAGAGAAGACGTCAGTGTGGTGACGGCGGCAAGCCGCTCGGACATACCGAGGGCACGGTCCCGGCTCACCAGCGCCGGGCCGAATACCGCAGCGGTGATCTTTTTGGCGAATTTCACGAGGTCCCTTTCGCAGCGCCCCGCAGGGGAGGTCTAAGCTGGGCGACGGTCTGCCGGGCCAGAACGCACCTCTGGCCCGGCAGCCGTTGAGCACCTGCCCCGGTCAGGGGCCGGCGGGTGTCAGCCGTTCGGGTGTCAGCCGTTGCGGCCGAGCTCGAACGCGCCGACCACGGCGGAGGAGATCGCTACGCCGCCCAGGAAGGCGCCGGGTGTGGCCAGCACCGGGGTGGCGTCGGGGAAGACGACTGCCTCCTCCGGGAGGTCCATTTCATTCACGGCGTTGGTGACGTCGTTCATCTCGCGTCCTTTCGGGTCGTCGCCCGGCGCGGTGGCGCCGGAGCGTTGTGTGTGGCGAAGGGTGCGGGTTTCGGTCCGCGGGCCGGGTCAGCCGATCGCGCGGCCGAGGGCGTAGGCGCCGCCGACCAGGGTCGCGCCGCCGGCGAAGGCGCCGACGGCCTTGGCGCCGCCGATGGCGGCGAGCGCGGCGGCCGGGGTGGCGAGGACCGGGGCCTGGTCGGTGTTGGCGTCGGCGGCCTCGATGGTGCCGAGGTCCAGGTCGTTGACGAAGGAGACGATCTCGTTCATGACATTCCTTTCCCGTATAAGGATTCACAGTGATGACCGGCCGCACCGCATGAGGAAACACGGAGCGGCCATAAACAGCCGGAGCGAAAAAGGGAGCCGGGTCGGAAATCAGGCCGATACGCCCAGGTGTACGACGCGACTGCCCGTCGCATCGCACCTGAGAGATTCCACCCCGTTTGCCGTCCGTGACGCGCCGTTGGTTCCGTCGGCGCATGAAGCCGTCGCAGGCATGGAATACCGTCCCCCTGTTTCGCTCTGCCTGGTCTGCCATCGGCGGTCATTCCGAGGCCATCACCAGGCGGCGTGTTCCGATACAAACATCACCGAGAGACACACCATATGACCTGGATCACACCGACATCCGGAGGGTGCGCTTCCGGCGGATGACACATGTCATGCGGCGTCATGACACCTGCCACGCGAACCCATGACGCTCCTCACCGCCACCGGCGTGCGCAGTCGGTGAACATGTTCGTCATGACAGCCATGATCCAGCAGAATGTGATCGAGGTCACGGACCTGTGGCGCCGGTACGGCCGCACGGAACCGCACTGCTTCGACGCGGTCCGCGGAGTCGAACTGGCCGTGTCCGAGGGGCAGTTGTTCGCGCTTCTCGGCACCAACGGCGCTGGTAAGACCTCGACGGTGGAGCTTCTCGAAGGGCTCGCCCGGCCCACGAGAGGGACGATCAGCCTCTTCGGGGGACTCGATCCCGTACGGGACCGCAGGCGGGTGCGCGCGCGTACCGGGGTGATGCTCCAACACGGCGGATTCCCCACGGATCTGACCGTGTCGGAGACCGTCCGCATGTGGGCCTCCTGCACCACCGACCCCCGCCCGGCCGGTGAAGCCGTCTCTCTGGTCGGCCTGGCCGGACGCGGCGACGTCGCCGTCAAGAACCTCTCCGGGGGCGAGAAGCGGCGGTTGGACCTGGCACTGGCCACCCTCGGTCGGCCGGACCTGTTGTTCCTGGACGAACCGACCACCGGAATGGACCCCGAAGGCCGCCACGACACCTGGCAGATCATCAAGCGGCTGCGCGGTGAGGGAACCACGATCCTGCTCACCACGCACTACCTCGAAGAGGCCGAGCAGCTCGCCGACCGGCTGGCGATCATGCACGCGGGGCGGATCGCCACGACCGGCACGGTCGCCGACATCGTCGCCGCCCACCCCTCCACCCTCGGCTTCCGCCTCCCGCCCGGCCTCGGCCCCGACGACCTGCCGTCGGCCGCCGAACTCAGGGCGGAGGCCGGGATCGCCGACGACGGCCGCGTCGAGTTGTCCACCGGGGACCTTCAGCACACCACCACCGAAGTCCTCACCTGGGCCCGCGCCAAGGGAGTCACCCTGCACGGACTCAACGCCAGTTCGGCCTCCCTGGAGGAAGCCTTTCTGCGGGTCGCCAGGACGGGAACGAAAGAAGCCGCATGAACACCCACGCCGCCCATCTCACCGCGCTCTCCCGAGTGGAATTCACCCTCTTCCTGCGCAGCAAAAGCAATCTGTTCAACGTCCTGGTCGTCCCCGCACTGATCGTCATGGGGACCACAACGGTCATGAGGCAGTTCGACCTCGAGGACAACGGGCTGGCCATGGGCCAGGTGATGATCTCCACCAGCGCCGGAATCGTCCTGATCATGGCCCTGTACGCACCGCTCATCGGCGTCTACGTGCTGCGCCGTGAGGAGCACGTCCTGAAGCGGCTGCGCACCGGAGAGGTCGGCGACCTCGTCGTCCTCGCGAGCCCGGCCGTCCCGATGGCCATCGCCGCCGTGTTCCAGTTCGCCCTGATCGCCACCGCCGTCTCGGTCATCGCCGGTCTCGGCGCACCCGCCGCCCCGCACCTGGTCGCCGTCGGCGTCCTGCTCGGCACGCTGCTCACCGCTTCGGCCGCCGCGATCAGTACCGCCGCCGCCCGCACCGCGGAGAGCGCCCAGGGCGTGAGCACGATCGGCTTTCTCCTGCTGCTGCTCACCTCCGGCACCGCCGTTCCACTGGAAGTGCTCCCCGACGCGCTCGGCGACGTCCTGCGCTTCTTCCCGCTGACCCCCGTCATCGAACTGGTGCGGTCCGGCTGGACCGGTCAGGACGCCGGGATGGTTGACTCGTTGGTCAGGATCACCACGTTGCTCGCCTGGACGGCTCTCGCCGCATGGGGCGCGCAGCGCTGGTTCCGCTGGGAGCCGCGCGTCTGACCCCCGCGCGGCGACGACGGCCCGGCGGGCGGTGACGGCCCGGCGGGCGGTGACGGCCCGGCGGGCGGTGACGGCCCGGCGGGCGGTGACGGGTACCGACAGCACCAAGGAAAGGGCGGGGGACGGGGGATGACCTCTCTGGAGACAGCGCGGTACGGCACGGACGTCAGGAGGGCGACCGAGCAGACCCGGTGGATGCTGTGCTTCATGCCGTGGCTGCTGCTCGCCTCGCTGCTCTGGCCGCTGCTCACCCGCCTCGGCGCCACCCACGCGCCCGCCGCCGTCGGCTGGTGGATCGCCGCCCTCACCGCCCTGCAGGGAGTCGGCGCGACGACCACCGTCGCCTACACCGTCGGCCGGGTGACCCGGCCGAGGGTGCTCATCGGCGCCATGGCCGCGGTGACGCTCCTCGAACTGGCCCTGCTGCCCTACGCGTACACCACGGGCTGGCTCGACGGCGCGCACACCCTCGTCACCGCCTGCGTCGTGGTGGCGATCCCGCTGGCCTTCGCCCTCTCCCCCCTGCTCGGCCAGGCCGGGTACGCGGGCGCGGCTCTCGCCGAGTCCGTCGCGGCCTGCGCCATCGCGCTGTTCCTCGACCGCGCCGCCGCCCCGGCCGTCCTCGCCTTCTCGGTCACAGCCTGGACGGTCATCGGCGTGCTGATGCGGTCCTCGCTGTGGTTCCTGGCCGTACTGTGGCAGCTCAACGCCGCCCGCGAGGCACAGGCCAGGCTCGTCGTCGCCGAGGAGCGCCTCCGCTTCGCCCGCGACCTCCACGACGTCATCGGCCGCAACCTCGCGGTGATCGCCCTCAAGTCCGAACTGGCCGAACGGCTCACCCAGGCTCCCAAGGCCCGAGCGGAGCTGGCGGAGGTCCAGAGCCTCACCCGCGACCTCCACAAGGAGATCAGGGAGGTCGTCAAGGGCTACCGCACAACCGATCTGTCCACCGAACTCCAGGGCGCCCGCTCCGTCCTGGAGGCCGCGGGCATCGCCTGCCACGTCCGGCAGGACGGCGACCCGCCGGAGCCGCCCCTGAGCCAGGAGGTCCAGACCGCACTCGGCTGGGCTGTCCGCGAGGGGGTCACCAATGTGCTGCGCCACTCCCACGCGTCCAGCTGCACCATCCGTCTCGCCCGCGCCGCGGGCGGCGCAACACGGCTGACCATCACCAACGACGGCGCCGAGCAGCAGCCGTCGAAGGGCGCCGGCAGCGGCCTGGCCGGTCTCGCCGAACGCCTGGTCCCGCTCGGCGGCTCCCTCCAGCACGGTGCCACGGACAGGAACGGCTACCGTCTGAGCGTGCACCTACCGAATGAGGCCAGCCGATGATCCGCGTTCTCCTCGCTGACGACGAACACCTCATCCGCGGCGCGTTCGCCGCGCTCCTCGCCTTTGAGGACGATCTCGACGTCATCGCCGAGGCCGCCACGGGCCCCGAGGCCGTCGCCATGGCGCTGCGCCAGAAGCCCGATGTCGCGGTCCTCGACCTCCAGATGCCCGGCAAGGACGGAGTCGCGGTCGTCCAGGAGCTCGCCGAGGCGCTGCCGGACTGCAAGACGCTGATCGTCACCAGCCACGGTCTGCCCGGTCACCTCAAGCGCGCCCTCGCCTGCGGCGTCAGGGGCTTCGTCTCCAAAGCCGTCTCCGCTCAGGAACTCGCCACCATCATCCGTACCGTCCACGCGGGCAACCGCTATATCGATCCCATCCTCGCCGCGGACGCCATCAGCGCGGGCGAGTCCCCCCTCAGCTCCCGCGAGGCCGACGTCCTCTCCCTGGCCGCCGACGGCGCGCCGATCGAGGAGATCGCCGAGCGGGCGGCGCTGGCGCCGGGGACCGTGCGCAACTATCTGTCGTCGGTCACCACGAAGCTGAGGGTGGAGAACCGGCACGCCGCGGTGCATCTGGCGCAGCAGCGCGGCTGGATCTGACGCCGGGCAGCCCCGGCGCGCCCGTGCCTCCGGCGTGCCCAGGGCCTGCCTGGGCTTCCCCCTCCGAAAGCCCAGGCGGCCACTCGCCCGCCCGGCCGGATCGCCCCGGCCGGGGTCAGACACCCCGACCGGGTCAGATCGCCGCGGCCAGCTCCGTGCCCTGCCGCACGGCCCGCTTCGCGTCCAGCTCCG
Organism: Streptomyces sp. O3; assembly: GCF_054788135.1. Taxonomy (NCBI): domain Bacteria; kingdom Bacillati; phylum Actinomycetota; class Actinomycetes; order Kitasatosporales; family Streptomycetaceae; genus Streptomyces; species Streptomyces sp. O3. The sequence continues at coordinate 33,407 of NZ_JBTVYK010000047.1, read as the reverse complement.
CCGCGACGTCCGCGCCGCCGATGACGTGCACCGTCTGCCCGGCCGCGCGCAGCGCGTCGTGCAGCTCGCGGCGCGGCTCCTGCCCGGAGCAGAGCACGACCGTGTCCACTTCCAGGACTTCGGCGCTCCCGTCGGCGTGCGTGAGGTGCAGCCCCGCGTCGTCGATGCGGTCGTAGGAGACGCCTGCCACCATGGTCACGCCCCGGTGCCGCAGTTCGGTGCGGTGGATCCAGCCGGTCGTCTTGCCGAGTCCCGCGCCGACCTTGCTGGTCTTGCGCTGGAGCAGGTGGACCCGGCGCGGCGGCGCGGGCCGCTCGGGCGCGCGCAGTCCGCCGCGTTCGCGGTAGTCGGTGTCCACGCCCCACTGCCGGAAGTAGGTCTCGGCGTCCAGGCTGGCCTGGTCGCCGCCGTCCGTGAGGTACTCGGCGACGTCGAAGCCGATCCCGCCCGCGCCGATGATCGCGACGCGCTCGCCCACCGCGGCGCCGCCCTGGAGCACGTCGAGGTAGCTGAGTACGCGGGGGTGGTCGACGCCGGGGATCTCCGGGGTTCTAGGGGTCACGCCGGTGGCGAGCACGATCTCGTCGTACGGCGCGCCGAACGTCCCGTCGGTGAGCGTCTCGGCGCTGACGGGGGTGTTCAGCCGTACGTCGACGCCCTTCAGCTCAAGCTGCGTACGGAAGTAGCGCACCGTCTCGTCGAACTCCTCCTTGCCGGGGATCCGCCGTGCGACGTTGAGCTGTCCGCCGATCTCGCCCGCGGCGTCGAAGAGCGTGACCTGGTGCCCGCGCTCGGCGGCCGAGACGGCGAACGCGAGCCCGGCGGGGCCCGCGCCCACCACGCCGACGCGCTTGGGGCGGCGCCGTACGCCGTCGACCGGGACCAGGACCAGCTCGGTCTCGTGGCAGGCGCGCGGGTTGACCAGGCAGGAGGTGATCTTGCCGCTGAAGGTGTGGTCCAGACAGGCCTGGTTGCATCCGATGCAGGTGTTGATGGCGTCGGCCTGGTCGTTCTTCGCCTTGGCGACGAACTCGGGGTCGGCGAGGAAGGGCCGGGCCAGCGACACCAGGTCGGCGGTCTTGTCGGCGAGCAACTGCTCGGCGAGTTCGGGGGTGTTGATCCGGTTGGTGGTCACCAGCGGAATCGACACCTCCCCCATGACCTTCTTGGTCACCCAGGTGTACGCGCCGCGCGGCACCGACGTGACGATGGTCGGGATGCGCGCCTCGTGCCAGCCGATGCCGGTGTTGATGATGGTGGCTCCGGCGGCCTCGATCGCCTTGGCGAGGGTGATCACCTCGTCCAGGGTCGATCCGCCGGGGATCAGGTCCAGCATGGAGAGCCGGTAGATCAGGATGAAGTCCCGGCCGAGCCGCTCGCGCGTGCGCCGCACGATCTCCACGGGCAGCCGCATGCGGTTCTCGTACGAGCCGCCCCAGCGGTCCTCGCGCTGGTTGGTCGCCCCGGCCACGAACTCGTTGATGAGGTATCCCTCGGAGCCCATGATCTCGACGCCGTCGTACCCGGCGTGCCGGGCCAGCTCGGCGGCCCGGACGAAGTCCTCGATGGTCTGCTCGACCTCGTCGTCGGTCAGGGCGCGCGGGACGAAGGGGCTGATCGGCGCCTGGAGGGCGCTCGGGGCGACCAGGTCCTGGTGGTAGGCGTACCGCCCGAAGTGCAGGATCTGCATCGCGATCCGGCCGCCCTCGCGGTGCACGGCGTCGGTGACGACGGTGTGCCGCTCGGCCTCGGCCTCGGTGGTCAGCTTGGCGCCGCCCTCGTACGGGCGTCCGGCGTCGTTGGGCGCGATGCCGCCGGTGACGATGAGCCCGGCGCCGCCGCGGGCGCGCTCGGCGTAGAACGCCGCCATCCGCTCGAAGCCGCGCTCGGCCTCTTCGAGGCCGACGTGCATCGATCCCATGATGACCCGGTTGGGCAGGGTCGTGAACCCGAGGTCGAGCGGGCTCAGCAGATGCGGGTACGGGCCCTGGGGGTCTTGGGGGTACGGGCTCTGGCTCATCCGGGGGGTCTCCTCGCGGCGGTGTCGTCACCCTTGTTGTAGACCACCCGCACCCTGTTGTGCAACAAGTTGCAAAACATGTGACGAGGACGACGCCCGCGCAGACGAGGACGACGCCCGCGCAGACGAGGACGACGCCCGCACAACGGCCACGGCCCGCACCGACCCGCCCACACCGGCCCGCCCACACCGGCCCGCCCGCACCGGCCCGCCCGCGTCAGCGGGGCGCGGCGGCCCCGACGCCGACGTACCCGAGGTCGACGGGCGCCTCGGGCGGGCCGCCCCTCCGCCGCACCCCGGCGAGCAGCTCGGGCAGCCGCGGCGGCCACAGCGGCTCGGCGTCATCGGCCGCGAGCTCGTCCGGGGACCGCCACCGCCAGTGCAGGATGCCCTCGTCCGCGTGCACGGCGGCCACATCTCCGGCCAGGTCCCGGCGGGGCCCGTACGCGAGGAAGACGTGCTCATGCTGGCGCACGGGCACCCCGGCGCGGGTGAAGTCGTGCTCCCACAGACACAGCAGGGACGCCCCGTCGATCGCGACGTCCGTCCACCCGGTCTCCTCCCGCAACTCCCGCGCGGCCGCGGCCAGCGGCGTCTCGCCCGGATCCATGCCGCCGCCCGGCATCGCCCAGTGGACGCCGACCTCCTCGTTGTCGTAGCGGAACATGAAGACGGACCCGCCGGGGTCCAGGACCGCAACTCGGGCCGCCTGCCTGGGTATACGCATGGCCTCACCCTGTCACAGCGGTACGACGCCGCCACCGATCCGGCCCGTCTCCCCCGTACCCACCACTCGTTATCCAGCCTGCGGCGCACGGCACACGCCGCTCACGACACAGGAGACGGAGAAAGACCCAGATGCCCCCTGCCCACCGCGCCCGCATCGCCATCCATCTCACCGCGGGCCTCTGCCTGGCCTTCGTCACCGTCCAGTACGCGCTGTACGGGCCCTGGCCGCTCGCTCTGCTCTTCGGCTTCGTGTCCGTGGCCCCGCTCGACGCGGCGATCCGCCTCATGCTGGACGACGCGGCCACCGGCGACCACCGCGGTCCCGCCGCCCGCACGGACCCGGACTCCGCCGCCCTCGCCCTGGCCGCGCTCAACCAGGCCTGCTGCGAACGCTGGTGGACGGCCCTGGGCGCCGACCACGACCCCACCTGCCACAACAGGCGCCGTCACAGCGCCGCATGACCTCCCGCACGTCAAGCGCCCTACCTGGCCGGTCCCCTGCCGCCCCGCACTCCAGAGCGTGGAAGCACAGTTGAACCTCTCCGCGCCCCCGCTGGCTAACCGAAGAAGAGGAACCAGAAGCCCCCTACGACGCACACCACGCACAGCGCGGCGAGAACGACGATCCCGACCACCGTTCCCGCGCCGCCCGGCGGCTTCGACTCGGCCCACCGCTTCACATAGGGGCGGCCGGGTTCGTCGGCGCGGTACACCACGTCCACGGCATCCCCGGCGCGCAACCGCGTATGGCCGCCGCCCCGCAGGCTGGCGGTGTAACGCGTGCCCCCGACGTCGTACCGCACTCGTACCACGCGTGTCGTGGTGGCCCCGTTCGGCCCGCCGCCGGTCGCGGTCCGCGTCCTGGCATCGGACACCAGGGCCTCGGCCCGGCCGTCGTACTCGACGCGCTGGTCCTTCCCCATCCCCGAGGCGAGCACCACGGCGATCAGAGCGAGCACCCCACCGAGCAGCAGGCACACCAGCCCGCCCAGGACCGACAGGGCCCGGTCCACGACAGATCCCGACACGTATCCCTCCCCAAGCGGCCCTGCCCGCGAAAGCAGCGGCCAAACGGGAGATCCACGGGATGCGGCATCACGACCCGATGGCCGTGATGCCGATCAGCGCCTTGACCATTTCGCGCTCCTTGGAGCCGACCCGCTTGTCGTGTCTCCAGGGCGCGGCCGGCGCCCGGACGCCTCCGCGTGAGCGGAGGCGAACCCGGTGCTACGCGGCCAGACCGACAATCCGCTCAGCGGCATCGAGCGCCAGACACCACGGAAACTCCCTCGGCTTTCCCTGGCCCGGCTGGTTCGGCACGAACCCGCCTTCCCCGTACAGCACTTCCACGCCCATCTCCCGCAGCTCGGCAACGCTGCGCTCGAACTGTCGGTGCTGCACATAGGCAGCGTTCACACACGGCATCGTCACCGTAGGGATGCCCTTGCCGATCCCTTCCGCGACGACCCCGACGACGAAGCTCTGGGTGATGCCGAGCGCCCACGCGTTCACCGTATTGAAGGTGGCGGGCGCGACGACGATGACATCCGCCTTCGGCCATACGTCCGGCTGCCCAGGCCTCTTGTACTCCCACCGCACTGGATTCCCCGTCAACGCGGCCAGCTCGTCGAGATCCTCCTCCAACCACCCGGCCGCCGCAGGCGTCAGCCCGAGGCACACGTCGAAGCCACGCCGCTGGGCGTCCTCGATCACCTTCGCGACGTCGAAGACGGGAGGAGCGGCCGAGCCGAACAGGTAGAGAGTCGAAGCCATGGCGGCAGTGGATCACACGCAACCGCCCCCGATCCAGGTGGAGTCGGAGGCGGACGCGAGTACCGTTCCAAGTGGGAGCAAGGAACGAGGAGACCGGTATGTCCTCACCGGATGACGATCACACAGGAACCCGCATCAGGGAGCAGCGGAGACTGGCCAGGCTCACGCAGCGTCAGCTTGCTGCCCGCATTCCATACTCGTACAGCCTGCTCAATCAGGTCGAATGCGGTGCCCGCCCCGCCACCAGCGGCTTCGTCGCCGCTGTCGCCCACGCACTTCACGTCGACGTCACCGCCCTCACCGGACAGCCCTACGTGACCGAATTGCAGCGCGACCGGCTCGCAGAACTCGTGCGCCCCGTACGCGAAGCCCTCGACCTGTACGACCTGGGAGTGAATCCCGACCTGACCGTACGACCAGCCTCTGTCCTCATCGCCGTGGCCGACCAACTGTGCGAGCAGGTGAGGGCCACCCATCTACGAAACGCGGCCCGGTCCCTCCCCACGGCAATCGCAGAGCTGACCCACACCGCATGGGCCACGCCGTCTACCGAGTTGTGGCAGGCGCTTGCTTCCACCTATCGCACTGCGCACGACATCAGCGTGAAGCTCGGCTACTACGACCTGTCCGCGGTTGCCCTGGACCGCATGGACTGGGCAGCCCAGCGCGCCTCCGACCCGTGCCTGGCCGCAGTCCGCCAGTACATGCGAGCGCTGGTGTACTTCCGTGAGGGCGAGTACCGGATCGGGCAGCGCCTCGTCGCGTCCGGACACGGTGTGATCAGGCAGGCGGAGACGACCCGCGAGACTCTGGCTGTGACCGGCCAGCTGCATCTCGGCGCGTCCGTGATCTGCGCGCGGGCTGAGGACAAGACTGCTGTTGACCGGCACATTGATGAGGCGCGGCAGATCGCGAAGCGGATCGGGGACGCCTCCGATGTGCACTGGCTCAGCTTCGGACCGGCGAACGTGGCGCTGCACAAGATGTCTGCCGCTGTGGAGATGGACCAGTACGACGACGCGCTCAAGCAGGCCCGCAGGATGCGGCTTCCGGTAGCGCTGGCGACATCACGTCGCGCACACTTCCTCATCGACCGCGCCCGCGCGGAGATGGAGACCGGGTGCACCGAGAAGGCGCTGGAGCACCTCGTTGAGGCCCGTAAGGTCGCGCCGGAGCAGACGCGATACCACCCAGGAGCACGGGAGACGATCCGGGGCCTGGTGCATCTGTCACGTCGTACGCCAGACGCATTGAACTACATGGCCGCTTGGGTCGGCATGTAGGGAACACTCGCAACGCTCACGAAACTGTGAGCGTTCCACCCGCGCTGCGCCCGTACCGTCCCGCATGTGAGACAGAGCACTGCGGCCATGGAGGCGTGAGCAATGACCACCGGGGACACCAAGACCACCACCGGCCCCTTCGCCCGCGAGGTCATCGCCGAGGGCCTGGACGCGACCGGGATCCTTCCCCCGTACGAACGGCTCGTCGAGCTGGACGAGTTGCTGCGCGCCGAGCTGACGCGGCTGGTGCCCATCGTGCAGCGCCGCACGGACACCCTGTGGCGCGGCGCACCCGACTGGTACACCCAGCGCAGCATCCTCGACGGCGCACGCCACGCCCTGGACAGCGACCTCGGTACCGGGCTCCGGTCAGCGGCGACGCAGGTGCACCAGCTCGCGCGGTACTGCCGCTGGCTGGCCCAGGCCGCCGGGGAGGTCTCGTGAAGATCTGCGCGAAGTGCGACAGGGCCATCACGAAGGGCCAAGAGCACGAGTCCTATCCGATTGACTCCCCGTCAGGCGGCGGCACCACCGTGTACCGCCACGTCGTCTGCCCGACGGAGCGCCACTGACTCCTCGGGGTCGCGCCCCGATGCGGAGTGACTGTGTGACGGCCAGAGGGGCTGCGGCCGCCCCACCGAGCGTCTGGCCCCGGCCGCGTCGCGGGATGCAGCCCGGACAGGGTTCGGTCCCCATGCAATCGAGATCGAGGAAGCGAGGAACAAGCATGACTGCTCCCAGCGCCACTCTGGTGCCCTTCGGTGCGAGGGAACTCGTACCGACGTATACCGTGTCCGTCGACCCCGACTCCTTCGCCTACGACTCCGAGCAGCAGGTCAACGTCACCACTGACGGCAAACTCTGGGCGACCACTCCCATGGCGGCGTCCAGCACCGCGACCAACAACGACACCAGGCCCGGCAACCCGCCTGACGAACAGAGCGACCCGTATGCCTTCCCCGGCGACGTAGCGGTGAAGTGACATGGCGCCGCGCGGGCCCGTGCTGGTGTTGGCCGAGGAGCTGGACCCGACCGCCGACCTGGTGGTGCACGCCCTCACCGAGCGGCGCGTGCCGGTGCTCCGGTTCGACCTCGCCGACTTCCCCTGGCACATCACCCTGGCCGCCGAGCACGGCGGCACCGTCGAGGGGTGGCGAGGAAACCTCACCGCCACGGCCCGCGTGGCGCATCTGGAAGACGTCCGGGCCGTCTACTACCGCCGGCCCGGACTTCCCCGGATCGACCCGAATGTGCCGGAGGACTATCGGGAGTGGGCCGTGGCGCAAGCCCTCGTCGGCATGGTGCAGGTCCTCACTTCGCTGCCGGTGACGTGGATGCACCACCCTGACGTGTACCGGGCCTCCGCACACAAGCCCGGTCAGCTGGCCGCCGCCGCGGCGGTCGGCCTCACCGTTCCCCGCACACTGATCACCAATTCACTCGACGCCGCACGCGAGTGGGCCCGCGCCATCGGCGGCCCGCTGGTGACGAAGCCGGTGACCTCCGCCTCGATCCGCACCTCCGGCACGCGACCCATGATGCTGCCCACGCGGCGCTTCCACGCGGACGAGCTGGACGAGGGGATCGAGACCACCGCCCACATGCTCCAGGAGTGGATTCCGAAGTCCCGCGAGGTGCGCCTGACCGTGGTCGGTCGACGCATGTTCCCCGTGGCCATCCACGCGGGCAGCAAGGCTGCCGAGGTGGACTGGCGTGCCGACTACGACGCTCTGGAGTACGGGCCCACCGAAGTGCCGGAGGAGGTGGAGAAGGGCGTCCTGAGGTTCATGGACCGCTACGGGCTCAACTACGGCGCGTTCGACTTCGCCGTCACTCCGGCCGGGAGGTGGGTGTTCTTTGAGTGCAACCCTGCCGGGCAGTGGCAGTTCATCGCCGCCGCCACCCGACTCCCCATCGCCCAAGCACACGCCGACCTGCTGCAAGGAGATCGCCGGTGACGACCACCGCGGCCGAAGCCGCCGCCCTGCGCACCGCCCTGGCCAACGAGATCACCACCCCGGCCTCCCCCTGGTACGCCGCGTTCGCGACGGTGCCCCGCCACGTCTTCGTACCCGCCTTCTTCCAGCAGCAGCCGGACCGGGCATGGCGGCTGACCACCCCGGCCGACGACGCCTACTGGCCCACCGTGTACACCGACACCGCTCTCACCACGCAGCTCACCGGCGGTGACCCCACCTCCTCGTCCAGCCAGCCCAGCCTGATGCTCTCCATGCTCGAAGCCCTGGAGGTCGAGCCGGGTCACCAGGTACTCGAAGTGGGCACCGGCACCGGCTACAACGCCGCACTCCTCGGCCACCTGCTGGGCGACGAAGCCGTCACGACCGTGGACGTGGACCCCTCGCTCACCGGCCCGGCCGCCGACCGGCTCGGCGTGGTCGGCCACCACCCCTGTGTGCACACCGGCGACGGCGCTCTCGGCGTTCCCGGTCGGCCGCCTTTCGACCGGATCATGGCCACCTGCGGCATGCCCCACATCCCCCGTGCCTGGATCGAGCAGAGCCGCGACGGCGCCGTGATCCTCGCGCCGGTCGGCTGGGGCCTGGCCCGCCTCACCGTCCGCGACGGCGGCGCCGAGGGGCGGTTTCTGGCCGGCGGGGCGTACTTCATGTCCCGCCGCGTCCCGGCCGTCACACCCCGGTTCGCCGAGCTGGACGCCGCGGAGCCGCGTACCAGCCGGGCCCCGGTGGACGCGGAGCTCCTGGACCGGCTGGCGTTCCCGCTGTCCCTGGCTCTGCCCGGCTACCGGTCCTGCACCTGGAACGGTGACGACGGCCGCCCCGATGCCGTGGGGATCTGGACGCCGGACAGCTCCGTGGCCCGCGCCCAGCTCGACGGCAAGGTCCGCCAAACAGGGCCCCGATCTCTGTGGGACGAGGTTGAGGTCCTCGCCGACCTCTTCCCGTCCGAACCGCCCGCGCGGGAGGACTTCGGCCTGACCGTCACCCCCGATACGCAACGCGCCTGGTACAGAACCGCTGACGGCCCGTCCTGGCCCTGCCCGGACTCCCCGTGAAAACGGCCCCCTAGTCGCCATGGACTGGGGGGCCTGAAGCAGGCTCTCACCTGCTGCTTACCTGCGGTGGGCGCGGACGGTTTCGAACCGCCGACATCTGCCTTGTAAGGGCAGCGCTCTACCCCTGAGCTACGCGCCCGCGGAGATAGCGACAGCCTACCTTGCCCCGGCCGGTGCCCTCGCGAGGGGCCGGACGGGGGGCGGTCGCGCGGGCGGCTGGCGGGGACGGATGTCCCGAACCGCCCAAAGACCGTTCCCGAGCCCGCCCACTCGCGGGCCCGAGTGGGAGGATGGGGGCGGTAGTGGCGGGCTGGTTACGGTACGGGAGAGGCTTGTGACGGGGACGACATCATCACGGCCGCGCACGCAGCGAGTTGTACGCCACCGCGGGTCCGCGGGCGCCCTCCGGGATGTCGTGACGTTGCTGGTGCTGCCGGTGCCGCTGCTGGCGGCCGCGCTGCCCGCGGCGTTCGCGGGCGGTGGGACGCGGCGGTGGTTCGGCGGGCGCGGGGAGAGCCAGCGGGCCGAGGCGCAGGCCGCCAAGGACGACGCGGCCGCGGCGTTCTACGAGCTGGACACCGCGCAGCGGGAGCTGCGGATCTCGATAGAGACGATCGCCGCGGTCGACGACTCGCCCCCGGCCCGCCGGGTCGCGTCCGACTTCGCGGCGCTGGGGCAGCGCATCGACGAGGTCAGTCACGAGTACATCCGCGTGGTGGACGCGCACGATCTCGACCGGGACGACCTTGAGGCCTCGGTCGCGGCGCGGGCCCGGAGCGAGCTGACCCGCGTCAAGGGCGAGCTGACCCAGGTCAAGCAGGAGCTGGAGCGGTTCGGGCAGGGGCTCGGGCCGCTGCTCGACAAGGCCGAGACCCAGCTGGCCCGCCTCGCGCCCGCCGTCGAGCGGGCCCGGCAGGCGCTGCTCGGCGCGAGCACCGCGCTCGACGCGGCGCGCGGCGCCGGGCTGCGGGCGGACGACCTCGCGGCGCGGCTGGCGGCGCTCGGCCCCGAGCTCACCCGGCTCAACCAGGGGGCCGGGCAGCACGGCGTGCAGGAGACGCTGCACCGGGCCGACCAGGTGCTGCGCGAGGCCGAGGCGGTGCGGGCCGAGGCCGCGCGGCTGCCGGAGCGGGCCGCCGAGATCGACCGGCGGCTGGTGTCGCTGCGCACCCGCGCCCAGGCCCTGCACACCAGGTCCACGCAGGTGGAGCCGGTGCTGAGCGAGCTGCGGCGGCGGTTCACGGTGGCCTGCTGGCAGGATCTGCAGCAGGTTCCCGAGCAGGCGGCCGACGCGGTGCGGCAGGCCGAGCAGAAGCTGTCCGAGGCGCAGCGGGCGCGCGCCGACCAGCGCTGGCCGGACGCCACCTCGCTGCTGAGCACCGTACGGGCGCTGCTGAACGCCACGGACGAGGCGGTCTCCGCGGCGGGCGACCGGCTGCGGCGGCTGAACGCCGTGCAGAAGGACCCGGAGCAGGAGATCGAGCGGACCCGGTTCGCGATCCGGGACGCGCAGCGGCTCGCCATGGCCGGGCGGCACACCCCCGACCCGAAGCACGCCCGGCCGCTGGACGACTCGGTGGCGCGCCTCGAACGCGCGGTCGAGGGGCTGGCGGGACGGCACCCTGACTACTGGCACTTCCTGACGGAGACGGACGCGGTACGCCAGACGGCCGCGGACGTGGTCGCCCGGATCCGCGGCGAGCGCGGAGCGTCCGGGGGCTAGGCCGGGCTAGGACCCCCTCCAGCCGGGTTCCGTCCGGGAGCTAGCCGGGTTCCGTCCGGAGGGCCGGGACGCCCCCCTTCGCCGCGGGCGGCGCGGCGGACCGGGATGGCCCAGTGCTGTGGATTTGTCGGGTTTGAGTCGGAGGCGGATGCTGGGTATACGTCCGTGCGCGTGATCCGGCACGTACGCATGGCCTCCGCGAGCCCAGGGAGGGCGGACACTATGGCCACGCACATACTCCACCACCCCCGGCGGCACATCACGCTCGACGAGCACCTGCCCATCGATCATCGGCTCAGCAAGGTCTACCGGGTCGGCGCAGGGCTGACCGGTCTGGTGCTGCTGGCGTTCGGCATTCTGGGGCTGCTCGACAGGGTCGGCTTCTTCGACACCGGCGACAACACGATCGCCGGGCTGAACACCAACGGCGCGCTGAGCGTGCTGTCGATCTGTGTCGGGCTGCTGCTCTTCGTCGGGATGGTGATCGGCGGCAACTTCGCCTCGACGCTGAACATCACGCTCGGCATCGCGTTCATCCTCAGCGGCTTCGTCAACCTGGCGCTCCTGGAGCGGGAGTTCAACCCGCTCGCCTTCCGCATCCAGAACGTGCTGTTCAGCTTTGTGGTCGGCGTGATGCTGATGTGGTTCGGCATGTACGGGCGGGTCAGTACGACCCTGCCGCACGACAATCCGTACTGGAAGTCCCGGCACCCCGACCAGGCGGCCCGCGAGGAGGCGCAGCGGGCCAGGCGCCAGCGGTAGCCGTCTGACAGCGGGAGGCCGCTGACGGCGAGAGGGCCACTGGCGGGCGGCAGGCCCGCTGGCGGGCGGGTCAGCCGCAGCAGCCTCCGCCGCAGCATCCGCCGCCGGACGCGGGGCCGGGCGCAGGCGCGGCTGACGACGTCGCCGACGCCGCGCCGCCCACGGCCACGGTGGACAGGAGCTTCACGGTGTCCTCGTGCCCGGTGGGGCAGGACGCGGGAGCTGCGGACTCGGCCATCGGGCGGCTGACCTCGAAGGTGTCGCCGCAGGTACGGCAGCGGAACTCATAACGGGGCATGGGAGAAGGCTAGCGCCTGGGGCCGGTCCGGGGGACAGGACCTAGGCTGCCGTGGCCGCACGCCTGCGGGCCAGGGTCAGGCCGTCGACCACCGGGAGCATCACGCTGTCGACGCGGTCGTCGGCCTTCGCGTGCTCGTTGAATTCCTTGATCGCCGCGGCGGCCCCGGTGGCGTCCGGGTCGGTGACCCCGCCGTGCATGAACACGTTGTCCACGACCAGCAGGCCGCCCTGCCGCATCCTGGGCACCAGTTCCTCCCAGTACCCGATGTAGTTCTGCTTGTCGGCGTCGATGAACGCCAGGTCGATGTGCGGTTCGGCGGGCAGCGCGGCCAGGGTCTCCAGCGCGGGCGCGATCCGCAGCTCGATCCGGTCCGCGACCCCGGCCTTGTCCCAGGCCTCGCGGGCGTACGCCGTCCACTCCTCGGAGATGTCGCAGGTCAGGAGTGCCCCGTCGGGCGGCAGCGCCTGGGCCATGGACAGCGAGGACAGGCCGGTGAAGGTGCCGACCTCGACCACGCGCCGCGCCCCGGTCAGCTTGACCAGGAACGCGAGCAGCGGGCCCTGTTCCTCGGCGACCTGCTTGCCCGCGTCCGCCGGGTACCTGGTGTGGGTGACGTCCACGAGCATCCGCTGCACCGGGTCGAGCGGCGGGTTGTGGCCGAGCAGGTAGGCGTAGAGCTCGTCGGTCAGGGGGGTGCCGTTTCCCTTGGACATACGGATCGGTCTCCTCGCGTCGGGTTCCCGGTACGCACGCTACTCCGGACGCACGCTACTCGGAGCCCGCCGCGGACAGCAGCCCGCGCAGGATCTCCTCCCCCGCCGCCGCGCCCCGCTCGTCGAGCGCGGTGAGCCGCGGGGCCGTCCAGCCGGTGTCGGCCAGTTCGCCGTGGCCGGGGCGCCAGGACCGGTCGGCGGCCTGGAGCAGGTCGGCGTCCAGGAGCGAGTCGCCCGCGGCGAGGGTGCGTTCCGCGCCGGTGCGGCGGGCGACCTCGCGCATGGCCGCGCTCTTGGTCAGCGGCCGGGGTACGGCGTAGATCTTGCGGCCCTGGAGCGAGACCGTCCAGCCGTGGCCTTCGGCCCATTCCGCGAGCTCCTTGACCCAGCCGTCGGGGAGCAGCGCGCGGTCGACGACGAGGTAGGCGAAGAGGTCTTCGGCGACCCGCTCCTTGAGCAGCCAGGAGTCGTCGGCGGTACGCAGCAGATGGGCGCGGATCTCGGCGAGCGGGGCGCAGTCGGCGGCCAGCCGGGCGGCGACCCGGCGCTGCCAGTCGGGGTCCGAGACGCCGTCGACGAGGAGGTGGCCGCCGTTGGCGCAGATGGCGTAGCGCGGGGCGGGGCCCGGCAGGTGGATGCGGCCGTACTGCTCGCGGGTGCGGGTGGTGGTGGGCACGAAGACCGTGCGGCGGGCCAGCTCGGCGAGGAGTCCGGCCGCGGTCTCGGTGAGGTAGGAGAGCGGCTTGCCCTCGTAGACCTCGACGCAGAGCAGGCGGGGTGCGTCGGCGTCGGGCATCGGGAGCTGGAGCGCGGCGGCGGAGTAGATCAGAGTGCGGTCGAGGTCGCTGGCGACGAGGACGCGCGCGGGGGTGGCGGGTGCGGGGGTGGCGGGTGCGGGGGTGGCGGGTGTGGGGGTCTCAGGTGCGGTGCTCACTGCGCGGTCACCGCCTCGCCGCCGACGGACGCGCCGCCAGCCGCCTCGCCCGCGACCGCCTTGCCGTCGGCGCCGGTCGCGCCGCGGGTGTACTGGGGGTGGATCAGCCCGACGCAGGTGTACGGGAGGCCGTCCGCCTCCTCGACGGGTACGCCGCGCTGCCGCGCCAGCAGCCGTACGTGGTCGAGGTCGGCCCCCGCGCCGCGCCGGGCGAGGATCTTCCAGGGGACGCGGCGCAGCAGGACACGCGTGGTCTCGCCGACGCCCGGCTTGACGAGGTTGACGTCGTGGATGCCGTATTCCTGGCTGATCCGCTCGACGGCGGCCCAGCCCTCCCAGGTGGGCGCCCGGTCCGCGGCGAGCAGCTCGGCCGTCTGGGCGTCCACGGCTTCGGCGACCTCGTCGAAGCGGGCCGCGACGGTGTCCAGGAAGTGGCCCGAGAGGTCCGCGTCCGCCAGGTCGCGGTAGAACTTGGCGCCGTGGAAGTCGTCGGGGCCCACCAGGTCGGTGCGCAGCACGGTGCGTGATATCAGCCCGGACACGGTGGAGTTGAGGCAGGCGGAGGGGATCAGGAAGTCCTCGCGGGTGCCGTAGACGCGCACGCAGGAACCGGGGTCGGCGAGCACGGCGATCTGCGGGTCGAAGCCCTTGGCGCCCCCGGCGGCCTCGAACTCCTCCACGGCCTGGGCGAGTTCGCGGGTGATGGCGCCCTTGCCGGTCCAGCCGTCCACGAAGACGACGTCGGCCGGGTCGTGGTGGGCGGCGAGCCAGCGCAGCGCGTTGGCGTCGATGCCGCGGCCGCGGACGATGGACACGGTGTAGTGCGGGAGGTCGAGGCCGTGCCGGTGCGCGGCCCAGCGGCGCATCAGGACGCCTACGGGGGTGCCCGCGCGGGCCAGCGAGACCAGGACCGGGCGCGGGGAACGCTCGGCCAGGACGGTCTCGGTGACCACGCCGACGGCCTGGGCGAGCCGGGCGGCCGAGGCGTCAAGGGCGGCGTGGAACAGCCGCTGGTACTGCTCGGTGGGCTGGTACTCGACGGGCAGCGACTCCGCGTAGTGCGCGCCGCCGCGCTGGATCGCCTCCTCGCGCTCCTCGGTCGGCGCCTCGAGCTCCGCGTCGGAGAGGTCCTGGAGCAGCCAGCCGACGTCGTCGGGTGCGTACGAGGAGAAGGCGGGGCCGCGGAGGGGCTCGGGCAGCATGGCGGGTTCCTGCCGTTCGGGGTCGTGCGGAGGGGTGTGCGGGGGTGTGGCGTGCGAGGGCGTGCGGGGCGGTACGTACGAGGGGACGACGGCGAGCAGGACGCGCTCGGCGTGTTCGGCGAGCCGCGCCAACAGGCCGTCGGGGGCGTGCAGTTCGGGGGTGTCGGCGGTGGAGTCGACGACGGCGACGACCGTGTCGAAGCCGCCGCCCGCGACGTTGTAGGCGTACCGGACGCCGGGGCCGTCGGCGGGGTCGTCGTGTGCGGGGAAGGCGATACGGCTGCGGATCGCGTAGCCGGGGTCGTCGACGGCCAGCACGGGCGAGCGGGTGGTGGTCGAGTACCGCACCTCGGCGTCGAGGCGGTCCTCAAGGCCGACGGCCAGGCGGAGCGGCGCGTACATCAGCTCCTCGAAGCCGAGGACGAGGACGCGCCGGGCGTCGGCGGGCACGGCGTCGGCGATCCGGGCCGCCATCGCCGGTACGGCCTGGTCCAGGCGCGCCCGGTGGGCCGGCGTGAAGCCGTGCCGCCCCCCGTCGGGCACGCCGTCGGGCCAGTCGAGACCGACCCGCGTCACGCCGGACCCGCCGCGCGCTCCGGGCCCTGGGCCCACCATCACGGCGGCCCCGTCGGCCGCCGCGCTCTCAGCGGGCGTTGACGCACCAGGCCCCGTGCCCCGCGCGCCCTCCGCGACCGCGGCAGGTGCCGACGCATCGGACTCCGTGCCCCGCACGGGCCCCAGAGCCGCCCCTGCGTCAGCCGCGTCCGTGGACGCGGGCGCGGGCGCGGGGCGTGACTCCTGGGCGGCGACCAGGGCCTGGCCGCGTTCCAGGACGTCCGAGGGGAGGCGGACCGTACCTGTGGCCGTGGCCACCAGGTCGACGCGGGCGCCGATCTCGCGGGCGAAGTCCGTGAGCCGGTGCTGGTCCTGGGGTGAGCGCATGTCGACCAGGGCCACGATGACGTACCGGCCGCGCGGGTAGCGCTGGTGCAGCGCACGGATGGTGTTGAGCACCGTGTTGCCGGTGGAGAACTCGTCGTCCACGAGCACCAGCGGGCCGTCGCCCGCGAGCAGCTCGGGCGACTCGGGCAGCAGCAGGTGCGAGGTGGCGTGCGAGTGGGACTCCTCGAAGCCGCCCGCCCGCGCGACGCCGTCGACCGGGCGGCGGGTGGAGTGCAGATACGGGGCGCGGCCCACCCCGTCGGCGACGCAGTGGCCGAGCCCGGTCGCGGTCTCCGCGTAGCCGAGTACGACGGCGCGGCCCGCCTGCTCGTCGCCCAGCAGCTCGCGCACCCGTACGCCGAGGTCGTACCCGGCCGCCCGTACGGTCGAAGGCCGCTGCGGCACGTGCTTGCCGAGCACGTTCGAGACGAGCAGATGCGCGCGCTTGGGGTTGCGGCGCAGCGCCAGCCCCAGCAGCTCGCGCAGTCGCGCGTCGCCGACCAGCTCGACGTCCAGCCGCTTGGCGACCCAGGTCCCCGACCACACCACGATGTTGAATTCCCTCTCGTTCGGGTTCGTTCGTTGAGCGTTGACGCTCAGGGGGTTCAGACGTTCACACGCTCAGGGGGTTCAGGCGCTCACCGGCGTCGTCAGCGGGGCTGCTCGGCGGCGGCGAGCCCGGCCGTGAGGAGTTCCACGAAGCCGACGTCGGCGTGGGCGACGCCGAACACCTCGGCCCGCCGCAGCGTCCGTTCCGCCCAGGCGCGGTGCGGCTTCACCTCGTTCATCTTGTTGGTGTAGGCGGAACGCAGCACCCCGCCGCCGTCCCGGCCCGGCCGCAGGATGTCCTGGGCGTCGCTGAACTCCTCGTGGCTGACCACCGACAGCGCGTGCACGGGCAGCACATGCGAGGGGTGGATGCAGGTCTTGCCCTGGAGGCCGTTGGCCCGGTCGAGCTCGATCTCGCGGAGCAGCCCGTCCATGTCGTGCTCGATGAGCGCGGCCCGCAGCTCCTCGGCCCGGCCGGAGAAGGGGGTGGCCCTCAGCTGGGGCTTGAAGATCCGCTCCTGGGTGCGGAAGTACTCCCAGACCGGCCCGGTCACCGTGAAGCCGGTGCCGTCGGCCCGGCCCAGGAGGTTGACCACGTCCCCGATCGCCGAGGCGACGATGCCGACGTCGTACGCGGTCATGTGCGGCGGCCTGCGCAGCCCGTACGCGGAGCAGAAGTCGGTCACGCCGAGGCGCAGCGCCAGGACCCGCTCGCGGTACTTGTCGACGGTGCGGGCGATCCCGGTCAGGGCCTCGACGCGGGTCTCCAGGTGGAGCAGCTCGGGTGACTCCAGTACGGGCATGGCGAACAGCCTGCGCCCGCTGGCGGCCTCGGCGGCGGTCAGCGCCTCCAGGAACGGCACGCCCCGCTCCTCGGTGAACTTCGGCAGCACGAATCCGGACAGCAGGGTGACGGCGGGGCCGAGCCTGGCGACCAGGCCGGATATCTGCGCGGGCTCGCGCACCCGGATGAACAGCAGCGGAAGCGCGGCCCCGCCGCCGTGCCCGCCGCTCCCGTCACGGCTCGCGCCCCGCCCGTCGCACTCGCCGCGCTCGGCCAGCGCGGTCAGCTGGCTGACCAGATTCTCCTCGGCGCGCGGCACCTCGGAGTCCTCGATGGAGTCCTCCAGGCAGAGCACCATGGAGGCGACACCGGCCCCGGCCTGGCGTACGACGTCGTCGGCCAGCCGGGGACGCGTCGCCGGGCTGTACAGGGTGGCGCCCAGGGCCATGGCGAGCAGGCTCGGCGGGCTGTCGGCGGTGAACGCGCACGGCTCCATATGGAACAGGCGATTCCGGATCTCAGGCGCGATGTGCCCGAAGTGACGCATGAGACTCCCCGTGATGGACAGGACGACTGGCTCGATCCCGACGGGATGCGGCCCGTACCGCGTTCCCCAGGGGGCGACCCCCGGACGACCCCCAGCCGGACCAGCAGGTCAGACGCCGTGACCGTACGGACATCGCACGGACATCGAGCGGCGAGCCCGAGTAATAGTACGTACGGACAGATGCCTGAGGTTCCCCGCAGGCGTGAAGTTCTGGTGACCGGGGCGCGTCGCGGGCCTGCGCGGGTCGTGCGCGGGTCGTGCGCGGGCCCGCGCACGCCGGTGCCGGGACGGGCCCCGCGTTGTCCCGGCCGGTGCGGGGAAGGCAGGATGACGCCATGACGCACGCCATGCTGAAGGGGTCGAACGTCCCGCTGGAGGCCGCGGCCGTCCGCGCCGTGCTGCGCTGGACTCCGGGGCCCGAGGCCCCTGACGTCGACGTCGACGCGTCGGCGCTGCTGTTGGCCGCCGACGGCAGGGTGCGCTCCGACGAGGACTTCGTCTTCTACAACCAGCCGCGTCATCCGTCGGGCAAGGTCTGGCGGCTCGGCAAGAAACGGCGGGCCGACGGCCTCACGGACACCGTCCAGGTGGATCTGGCGGGCCTCGACCCGGCCGTGCAGCGGGCCCTGATCGTCGCCTCCGCCGAGGACGTGTCCTTTCAGCACGTACGTGAGCTGCGCGTGTCCCTGTACGACGCGGCGGCGGCCGAGGGCGAGCCGTACGCGTACTTCGATGTGAAGCCGGAGACCGGCGCCGAGACCGCGCTGATCTGCGGTGAGCTGTACCGGCGCGGGGACGCGTGGAAGTTCCGGGCGCTGGGCCAGGGCTATGCCGACGGTCTGGTCGGGCTCGCCACGGACTTCGGCATCTCCGTGGACGACTCCGACGACTCCGACGACCCCGACGGCGGCGACGCGGCCGATGCCCCCGGCAGCCTCCCCCGCCCCGCCGACACGGGCGGCGGCGCGGCCCCGGCCGACGCCGGCAGCTCCGCCGGGACCCCCGCGAGCACGGACACACCCGACACCGACGGCTCCGATCAGGCCGCACGGCCGGACTCCGCGCCGCCGCGGCCGCCCGCGCAGCACGCCCCGCCGCGGCACTCGCCCACCCACCCGACCCAGCCGGTCCCCGCGCAGCCCGCCTACGGGTACCCCCAGCCGGTGACGCCCGCCGGACCGCCTCCGGCGGCGCCCGATCCGGGGTTCCGGCTCCCGCCCCAGGGGCCGCAGTTCATCGGCCGCTGACCGCGCCGCCCGCACGGCCCCGGCGCGCCGCCCGGCCCCGGACCGGCGGCCTTCCCTACCGGCCCCCTGACCTCTCCTTGTAGCCGCGCCCCCACTGCAGCCCCCAGCCGTACAGCCGGTCCAGCTCCGCCTGGAAGCCGTACACGAACTTCACCTCGCGGTGTACGACCAGCTCGCCCTTGACGTTCTCCAGCGAGAACACCGCGCAGGAGCGGGCCTGCGGCGCGCGCTCGTCGAGGTCGATCTCGATGCGCGGGCCGTTGCTCGGGTAGAGCGTCACCTTCGCGTGCGTACGGTCGAAGGCCGGGGTCTGGTCGTAGATGTAGACGAAGAACAGCAGCCGCTTGATGGACTCGCGGTGGTCCAGGTTGACGTAGATCGTCTCGCCCGACGGCGACCCGAACCGGTCGTCGCCGCTGAGCTTCACATACGGCGGCGCGTTGATCCCGCCGAGGAAACTGCCCAGCGGCTGTACGACGCCCTTCGCGCCGTCCGTCAGCTCGTACAGGCAGCCGAGGTCCAGGTCGACGTTGACGACGCCCTGGGTGTGCGCCTGCACCACCTCGGGCTGGAACATCTTGAGCGGGTTCCGCAGCAGCTTGCCGCCCGTCTTCGGTCTGCCCTCGATGTCGGACGTACGCATCCGCCAGGAGAGGTTGACGCGCAGGTTGCCGCTGGCGGCGCCCTGTTTGGTGAGGGACACCGCCGGGCTGCGCTTGGTGAGTTCGATGCAGTTGGCCGCGGCGCTGCCGGACTCGAACTGCGTGGACCGCCCGCGTAACAGCCCATCCCAGAAGGACATCCCGACCCCCAACTCGCACGGCCTCGGACACCTCAGACTCCGAGGGCACCTCAACGACAGCTCTGACGACGGCGACGGGGCGACCGCAAGGCTTCCGCCTCATGGCCGCCCCGTCAGAGCGTTCCGCAATCAGGCCGGGATCACACCCCGGAGGAGACTTCCGCCTTCTCGTCCGGGCTCGGCCCCTCGCCCTCCCCTTCGGCCGCGGCCAGTGCGCGGTTGCGGCGCACCGACGACCAGAAGGACCAGGCGATCAGGGAGACACCGACCAGACCGGTGATCAGCTCGTGGATCTCGTACTGGATGGTGATCATCAGGATGACGGCGAGCGCGCCGATCGCGTAGTGCGCGCCGTGCTCCAGGTAGACGTAGTCGTCCAGGGTGCCCTGGCGGACCAGGTAGACGGTCAGCGACCTGACGTACATGGCGCCGACGCCGAGGCCGATCGCCATCAGCACGATGTCGTTGGTGATGGCGAAGGCGCCGATGACTCCGTCGAAGGAGAAGGACGCGTCCAGGACCTCCAGGTAGAGGAACATGAAGAACGCGGCCTTGCCGGCGAGGGCGACCGCCGAGACCGGCTTGCCCTTGCGCTTGGCCTCTTCCTCCGCCTCGTGCTCGCGCTCCTCCTCTTCTTCGAGCTTGTCCTCGAAGAAGCCGGAGAGCCCGCCCACCACCATGTACGTGATGAGTCCCGCGATGCCGGAGAGCAGGACCGTGCCGGACTTGTCGATGTGCGCACCGCCGTGCTGGTGGGCGTTGACGGCGAAGGTCATCGAGGTGATCAGCAGGACGATCAGCGCGACGCAGGGCGCCAGCATGTCGATCTTGCCGAACTTGGCCAGCGGCCGCTCAAGCCAGCCCAGCCACTGGATGTCCCGGTCCTCGAAGATGAAGTCAAGGAAGATCATCAGGAGGAACATGCCGCCGAAGGCGGCGATCGCCGGGTGCGCGTCGGTGACGTACTGCTGGTAAAGCTCGGGCTCGTTGATCGCCAGGTCGACCGCTTCGATCGGCCCGAGCTGGGCGCTGATCGCGACGATCACCACGGGGAAGACCAGACGCATGCCGAAGACGGCGATCAGGATGCCGATGGTGAGGAAGATCTTCTGCCAGAAGGCGTTCATCTTCTTCAGGATTCCGGCGTTGACCACCGCGTTGTCGAACGACAGCGAGATCTCGAGGATGCACAGGATCGCCACGATGCCGAAGGCGGTCCACCCCCCGATGAGCACCGCGGCGACTAGGCCGAGCGCGGTGACCGCGAACGACCAGCCGAAGGTTTTCAGAAGCACTGGTTACCCCATCGATGGTTGTGTGCGGGCCTTCCCCCGCAACCGCACTCGGCCCGAAGCCCCGGCTTTGCAGCCTGACGGCCATGTGGCCTTACGGCTTCACGACCCAGGCTTTACGAGACGTTGACCCCGAAGTCTAGAGCGATGCCTCGCAGCCCCGACGCGTACCCCTGCCCGACGGCGCGGAACTTCCACTCTCCGCCGTAGCGGTACACCTCGCCGAAGATCATCGCGGTCTCGGTGGAGGCGTCCTCGGAGAGGTCATAGCGCGCCAGCTCCTGGCCGTCGGCCTGGTTCACCACGCGGATGAACGCGTTGGCCACCTGGCCGAACGTCTGGCCGCGGGCGTCGGCGTCGTGGATCGAGACCGGAAAGACGATCTTGTCGACATTGGCAGGGACCTTGGGCAGGTCGATCAGGATCGACTCGTCATCGCCGTCGCCCTCACCGGTGAGGTTGTCGCCGGTGTGCTCCACGGAGCCGTCCGGACTCTTGAGCTGGTTGTAGAAGATGAACCAGTCGTCGCCGAGCACCCGGCCGCTGTTGCACAGCAGGGCGCTGGCGTCCAGGTCGAAATCGGCTCCGGTGGTCGAGCGTGCGTCCCAGCCGAGCCCGATCATCACTTGCTTGAGGTCGGGTGCGGCCTTGGAGAGGGAGACATTGCCTCCCTTGGCGAGCGTGACGCCCATATGCGGTTTCCTCCCCTGGGTGGTGCACTGCGGTGTGGCGCTGCGGTGTGGCGCTGCGGTGTCGAGCGCGTCCGGCGCCGCACTCAGCAGAGGTGCGGCGCCGGACGATCAGAGAAGCGCGGGGCTCAGACGTTGACGCCGAAGTCCTGCGCGATGCCGCGCAGGCCGGAGGCGTAGCCCTGGCCGATGGCGCGGAACTTCCACTCCGCGCCGTTGCGGTACAGCTCGCCGAAGACCATGGCGGTCTCGGTGGAGGCGTCCTCGGAGAGGTCGTAGCGCGCCAGCTCGGCGCCGCCCGCTTCGTTCACGACGCGGATGTAGGCGTTGCGCACCTGACCGAAGGACTGCTGGCGGGACTCGGCCTCGTAGATCGAGACCGGGAAGACGATCTTGGCCACGTCCGCCGGTACGTTGGCGAGGTTCACCTTGATGACCTCGTCGTCGCCCTCGCCCTCACCGGTGAGGTTGTCGCCGGTGTGCTCGACGGAGCCGTCGGGGCTCTTCAGGTTGTTGAAGAACACGAAGTTCTGGTCGTTGGCGACCTTGCCCGCGTCGTTCGTCAGCAGTGCGCTGGCGTCGAGGTCGAAGTCACCGCCGGTGGTGGTGCGGGCGTCCCAGCCGAGACCCACGATGACCGCGGTCAGGCCGGGGGCCTCCTTGCTCAGTGAGACGTTGCCACCCTTGCTGAGGCTGACTCCCACGGGTCCTCCCTAGATTTGATGTCGAGGGCCGAGCCCCCAAGTAGTGCGTGTCCATACGGATCAACGATCCGATCCTAGTGACCGGTTCCCGCGCGAGACAGGATCAGGGCCGGATCAGGACCGGATCAGAGCGACCCGAGCGCCGTCGCGTAGTCGTTCAGGTCACGGGCGTCGGGCAGGCCGTTGACGACGGTCCAGCGCACCACGCCCTCCTTGTCGATGATGAAGGTGCCGCGCACCGCGCAGCCCTTGTCCTCGTCGAAGACGCCGTACGCGCGCGAGGCCTCGCCGTGCGGCCAGAAGTCGGACAGCAGCGGGTACTCGAGCCCCTCCTGCTCGGCGAAGACGCGCAGACTGAACGGCGAGTCGTTGGAGACCGCGAGCAGCTGGACGTCGTCGTTGACGAACTTCGGCAGCTCGTCGCGCAGCGCGCACAGCTCTCCGGTGCACACGCCGGTGAACGCGAACGGGTAGAAGAGCAGCACCACGTTCTTCTCGCCGCGGAAGTCCGAGAGCCGTACGGTCTGACCGTGCTGGTCCTTCAGCTCGAAGTCCGGGGCCTTGGTGCCCGCCTCGATCGCCATGGTGACGTATTCCCTCCGTAGGGCTGTTCAGGTGGCGCCCAGCCTACGAGAAACACCTGAGCCCCCGTCGGCCAGTCGGTCGACGGGGGCTCACCGGCGGTGTTCGGGGTCTCAGCGCTTGCCGGACTTGGCGGCCTTCGGCGTGGCCAGGCGGCTGCCCGACCAGTCCTTGCCCGCGCTGACGCTCTTGCTGGCGGTCAGGCCCGCGGTGGTGGCGGCCTCGTTGATCTCGCTCGCCTCGACGTAGCCGTCCCGGCCGGTCTTGGGGGTCAGCAGCAGGATGGCGCCGCCTTCCTCCATGTACGCGATGGCGTCCACCAGCGCGTCTGTCAGGTCCCCGTCGTCCTCGCGGAACCAGAGCACCACGGCATCGGCCACATCGTCGTAGTCCTCGTCGACGAGCTCTCCATCGGTGCCGACGACCTCCTCGATGGCCTCGCGGAGCTCCATATCGACGTCATCGTCGTAGCCGATCTCCTGGACCACCTGCCCGGGCTGGAAGCCCAGCCTTTCGGCCAGGCTCGTCTCCGCGTGGTCCGCGGTCGCGCTCACGGGTTGCCTCCTGATCATGTTTGGAAGTTGTTCTCGGCCACGCGCGTACGCGAGGCACTGGCCGTAGTCCACACGGGCGGGACGGATCGCGCAAGTACCCGGCCTGCGAGACCGCCGAAACGGTGACGTTCCCGGCCGTGTCGCCGCAACTCAAACCCCGGTTCGCATCCGGTTCGACGCCTTACTGCGTCCGATTTATCTGTGATCGGTGATTCATCACACATCGGGGGAGTCGCCGGGGTGCGCCGCGCCGGAGGTTACCCCTGGGTACAGATGACGTTCGGGCCGCCTGGGTGGACGATGGGGACCGACGCCGACCCCAGGCGACGCCTGCCCATGCAGCCAGTACCACCGACAGTGAAGGAACAGCGTGGCTTCCGGATCAGATCGCAACCCGATCATCATTGGCGGCCTTCCCAGCCAGGTCCCGGACTTTGATCCCGAAGAGACTCAGGAGTGGCTCGACTCGCTCGACGCGGCCGTCGACGAGCGCGGCCGCGAGCGCGCCCGCTACCTGATGCTCCGGCTGATCGAACGGGCCCGTGAGAAGCGTGTCGCGGTACCCGAGATGCGCAGCTCGGACTACGTCAACACGATCGCCACCAAGGACGAGCCGTTCTTCCCCGGCAACGAGGAGATCGAGCGCAAGGTTCTGAACGCGACACGCTGGAACGCGGCCGTGATGGTCTCCCGCGCCCAGCGCCCCGGCATCGGCGTGGGCGGTCACATCGCCACCTTCGCCTCGTCTGCCTCGCTGTACGACGTGGGCTTCAACCACTTCTTCCGCGGCAAGGACGAGGGCGACGGCGGCGACCAGGTCTTCTTCCAGGGCCATGCCTCGCCCGGCATCTACGCCCGCGCGTTCCTCCTGGACCGGCTCTCCGAGGCGCAGCTGGACGGCTTCCGCCAGGAGAAGTCGAAGCTCCCCAACGGCCTGTCCAGCTACCCGCACCCGCGGTCGATGCCGGACTTCTGGGAGTTCCCGACCGTCTCCATGGGCCTGGGCCCGCTGGGCGCGATCTACCAGGCCCGGATGAACCGCTATATGGAGGCGCGCGGCATCGCCGACACCTCCAAGTCGCATGTCTGGGCGTATCTGGGCGACGGCGAGATGGACGAGCCCGAGTCGCTCGGCCAGCTGTCCATCGCCGCCCGCGAGGGCCTGGACAACCTGACGTTCGTGGTCAACTGCAACCTCCAGCGCCTGGACGGCCCGGTACGCGGCAACGGCAAGATCATCCAGGAGCTGGAGTCGCAGTTCCGGGGCGCCGGATGGAACGTGATCAAGCTGATCTGGGACCGCTCCTGGGACCCGCTGCTGGCCCAGGACCGCGACGGCATCCTGGTCAACAAAATGAACAAGACCCCGGACGGCCAGTTCCAGACGTACGCCACCGAGTCCGGCGCGTACATCCGTGAGCACTTCTTCGGCGACGACCACCGGCTGCGCGCGATGGCCGAGGGCATGACCGACGCCCAGCTGCTGCACCTGGGCCGCGGCGGGCACGACCACAAGAAGATCTACGCGGCCTACGCGGCGGCCAAGGCACACAAGGGCCAGCCGACGGTGATCCTGGCGCAGACTGTCAAGGGCTGGACCCTCGGCCCGAACTTCGAGGGCCGCAACGCCACCCACCAGATGAAGAAGCTGACGGTCGACGACCTCAAGCACTTCCGGGACCGGCTGCACCTGCCGATCGCCGACCGGGAGCTGGAGGACGGCGCCCCGCCGTACTACCACCCCGGCCGGAACTCCGAAGAGATCCAGTACATGCACGACCGCCGCCAGGGCCTCGGCGGCTATGTGCCGGTCCGGGTGGTGCGCGCCAAGCCGCTCACGCTGCCGGACGACAAGGCCTACGCCGTCGCGCGCAAGGGCTCGGGACAGCAGTCGATCGCCACCACCATGGCGTTCGTGCGCATCCTCAAGGACCTGATGCGGGACAAGGAGATCGGCAAGCGCATCGTGCCGATCGCGCCGGACGAGTACCGCACCTTCGGCATGGACGCCTTCTTCCCGAGCGCCAAGATCTACAACCCGCTCGGCCAGCAGTACGAGTCCGTCGACCGCGAACTGCTGCTGGCGTACAAGGAGTCGCCGACCGGCCAGATGCTGCACGACGGCATCACCGAGGCGGGCTGCACAGCCTCGCTGATCGCCGCGGGTTCGGCGTACGCCACCCACGGCGAACCGCTGATCCCGGTGTACGTCTTCTACTCGATGTTCGGGTTCCAGCGCACCGGTGACCAGTTCTGGCAGATGGCCGACCAGCTCGCGCGCGGCTTCGTCCTGGGCGCGACCGCCGGACGTACGACGCTGACCGGCGAGGGTCTGCAGCACGCGGACGGCCACTCCCAGCTGCTCGCCTCGACCAACCCGGCCTGTGTCGCCTACGACCCGGCCTACAGCTACGAGATCGCGCATATCGTCAAGGACGGCCTGCGCCGGATGTACGGCCCGGACAGCGAGGACGTCTTCTACTACCTCACCGTCTACAACGAGCCGATCCAGCACCCGGCCGAGCCCGCCGACGTGGACGTCGAGGGCATCCTCAAGGGCATCCACCGCGTCCGGGCCGCCGACACCGGCACCATCCCGGCGCAGATCATGGCCTCCGGTGTGGCGGTGCCGTGGGCGATCGAGGCGCAGAAGATCCTCGCCGACGAGTGGAACGTCAAGGCCGACGTGTGGTCGGCGACCTCCTGGAACGAGCTGCGCCGGGAGGCGGTCGCGGCGGAGGAGCACAACCTGCTGCACCCCGAGGAGGAGCAGCGGGTTCCGTATGTCACGCGGAAGCTGACCGGCGCCGAGGGCCCGTTCGTGGCGGTCTCGGACTGGATGCGCGCGGTCCCGGACCAGATCTCGCGCTGGGTTCCGGGCCGTTACGCCTCGCTGGGCGCGGACGACTTCGGGTTCGCCGACACCCGAGGCGCGGCCCGGCGGTTCTTCCACATCGACGCGCAGTCGATCGTCCTCGGGGTGCTCACCGAGCTCGCCAAGGACGGCCGGGTCGACCGCTCCGCGCTGAAGCAGGCCATCGACCGCTATCAGCTGCTCGACGTCACGGCGGCCCATCCGGGCGCGGCGGGCGGCGACGCGTAACCCACGCCCTGGTGGGTGGCGGTACCCGCGTCGGGTACCGCCACCCACCGCCTCGCCTACCATTCCCCCATGTCCGAGCAGCCCGAAGCCACCGCACTGGACCGCTGGGAGCGCCGCACCCAAGGCCCGCTCCTGGCGCTCGCCCTGCTCTTCGCCGTCGCGTACGCCCTGCCGATCGTGCGGCCGGACGCATCCGACTGGGTGCTGGACGCGTGCCGCGCCGCCAACTGGGCGGTGTGGGCCCTGTTCGCCGCCGACTACGGAATCCGGCTCACGCTCACGGAGGACCGGAAGCGCTTCATCCGCTCCAACCCCCTGGCGCTGCTCGCCGTGCTCCTGCCGCTGCTGCAGCCGCTGCGGCTGCTCCGCCTGGTGTCGCTGCTGCTGCTCGTCGGGCAGCGGGCCCGGATGGCGACCCAGGTCAGGGTCACCACGTATGTCGCGGGCTCCTGCGCCGGGCTGCTGGTCTTCGGCGCGCTGGCCGTCCTGGAGGTGGAGCGGGACCGCCCGGACGCCACGATCCAGTCACTCGGGGACGCCATCTGGTGGGCCTTCACCACGATGACCACCGTCGGCTACGGGGACATGGCGCCCACGACCGGACTCGGACGGGCGCTGGCCATCGGCCTGATGCTGTCCGGGATCGCCCTGCTCGGTGTGGTCACCGCGAACATCGCGGCGTGGTTCATCTCGCGCTTCGACACGGACGACGCGCAGGCACAGCGCCAGACGGAGGCGATCGAGGCGCTGACGCTCGAGGTCCACACCCTGCGCGCGGAACTCGCGGCGCTCGCGCCGCCGCGCGACGCGCTGCCCCCGCAGCAGGACGGCGCGGCCGAGCGGACGTGACGGCCGAAGACATGTCCCTCAGCTCTCCCAGATCTTGAAGGCCCGCACCCGGTACGGCGTCTTCGGCGCCCAGGTGCCGCCGCCCGGATAGGTCTCGAACTCGCCCGTCTCGGCGCAGACGGCCGACTGGTACGTCGTCACGGGCCGCCCCGTACGGTTCGCGAGGGCCTGCGCGCTACCCCCCTCCGGTAGCGCGACGCAGCTCTCGATGCCCGTATCGGACAGCTCGTGGGTCTGCCGGGCCCCGGCGAAGTCCGGCCGCTCCCACAGGCACAGCTCCCCCGGCCCGCACCGGCCGAGCGGCGTCGGCGGCGCGGCCCCCGCCGCGGGCACGGGTCCGAGTACGGCCACGGCCAGAGCGGCGACCCCCAGAGCAGCGGCCCTGAAACTGACCCCCGTGGTGTGACGCATGACGTACCCCCGTCGCATAACAGAATGAAGAGAACCCGACCGATCTCGCTGCCTGTACTCTGACCTGCGCGACGAGCCCGCCGGAAGGGGTTCGGGCGACCGCCACCCTGATAGGTGACACAGCGCGACAAAGTCACGCACCGTCACCGACACCCATCCCTGAGTGGGCGACTTAGCCCGATTCCCCGGCGGAAAACGTGATCTGCCCCACCCTTCACGCGAAGGGGCGAACGGTTCTCCTACGCTGTCCCGCGGTGACTTCTTTCGACTCCTCCTCACAATCCGCGGTACTGCGCGCGCTTGGCGCGCTCGCCGTCGTCTTCGTCATGCTGGCCATCACCGGCTGGACGGCGGTGCACCGCGACGGTGCGGGCAGGAGTCCCCTGCGGGCCGCGCTCCAGGAGTGGGAGCGCGGCGGCGTCGACGGCCGCGCACTGCCCGACCCGCAGGCCCCGGCGGCCCGTATCACCGAGTTCTTCGGCTCGCTCAGCGCCCAGCAGCGCCAGCGGCTCGCCGCGCGGTACCCGCTGGTGGTCGGCAACCTGGACGGCGTACCGCTCACGCTGCGCTACCAGGCCAACCGCGTCGCGCTGGCCGACGCCCGCGAGGCCGAGCGCGAGCGCGCGGACGACCGGCGGCTTTCCGACGAGGGACGCCGCACGGTCCGCCGCCGCCTGCACCGGTTCACCGCGCTGCTCCGCGACGACCGGCAGATCCTGGCCTTCGACCCCACGGGATCCGGCCGCGTCGCCGAGGTGCTCGGCGACCTCGGCCGAGCCGAGCGGGTTTCTGTCGTGGTGCCCGGCGTCGGCACCGATCTGCTCACCTTCCAGAAGACCTACGGCGAGTTCACGGCGCCGGTCGGCATGGCCAGGTCGCTGTACGACGCGGAGCACGCGGTCGACCGCGACACCCGTACCGCCGTGATCGCCTGGGCCGACTACACCGCGCCCGCGGGCATCGGCGTCGAGGCGGCCACGTCCGCGCGCGCCGAGGGCGGCGCGAAGCGGCTGAACCGGATGCTGCGCGCCCTGCCCGGCGCCGCGCCGACCACGCTGTACTGCCACAGCTACGGCTCGGTGGTGTGCGGGGCCGCCGCCCGCGACCTGCCGCGCCGGGTCACCGACATCGCGGTCGCCGGCAGCCCCGGCATGGGCGCCGAGACCGCGTCCGGGCTCGGCGCGTCCGCCCGGATCTGGGCCATGCGGGACGCCGACGACTGGATCGGGGACATCCCGCACCTCAAGTTCGGCGGGCTGGGACACGGCGCCGACCCGGTCTCGGACGGCTTCGGGGCGCGGGTGCTCGCGGCCGGGACGTCGGGCGGGCACACCGGCTATTTCCTGCCGGGCAGCGCCACCGTGCGCAACCTCGCCCGGATCGGCGTCGGCGCGTATGACACGGTCCGCTGTGACGACGGCGGCACGGCCTGCCGGAAGATTTCTTCCGGTTCCGCACGCTCCTGACGCGCGTAGAAGCTCGTCGGCGCGGGAGACGACAGGATCGCTGCGAGGGGGGACGAACCCGCGCTCGGCGCATACGATGACCCGCATGGGTGACGTTCTGGCTGGATTTCAAGCCGCCTGGGAGTTCGATTCGGACTCCGTGCTCATCCGTTTCGGACGGGGGATCCGCACACCGAAGCTGTTCCAGGCGCTCGGTGAACGCCGCATCCCGCACGAGGCGCTGGCGGCGGTGACACTGACGCCCGGCAAACGCGGCACGGTGGTCCTGCGCGCCGTGCCGAGACCGGGCGCCGATCCCCTGATGGAGGCGGCGGCGGGGCAGCTCAAGGAGAGCTGCGACCCGTACCGGCTGGTGCTGCCCGCCGAGCGGGAGGTACTCGCCGAGTACTACGCGGACGAGCTGCGCGCCCTGCTGACACCCGGCGCCGAGCCAGCCGAGCGCTATCTGGTGGCGGTGCCCGAGGGCCCGGCGCAGTTCAAGGCGTACGACGGCAAGGCCTCCTTCGACGGCGAGGCGGTGTCCTTCCGCTGGTTCTGGACGGGCGCGTCGTCGGCCAAGTGGAAGGCAGGCGACCAGAGCATCGGCGTCACCGAGCTGACCGGCGTCGAGTGGCGCTCGCCCGACGCCTTCGACGGTCATCTCCGGCTGCTGCGCCGCGCCCCGTCCCAGCCCCAGCCCGCCCAGGCCGACCAGGACCCGGCCGCGGTGCTGTTCGGCCTGGGCTACGGCCCGGTGCACGAGTCGCTGCCGTTCGCCGCGTCCGTCCTGGCGGCGGTACGCGACCGCGGCCCCGCCGTCGCGGTGGAGTCCCGCGCCACGGGTCACCGCGACCCGGCGGACATCGCGGACCGCATCCGGCACCTGGGCGAACTACACCAGGCCGGACTGCTCACAGACGGCGAGTTCACCACAAAGAAGGCGCAACTCCTGGCCGAACTGTGAGCCTGGGACGCGCCGGAGAAAACACACCGCCAGACAAGGGGGGTCGGACAGCCCCTACTCACGCCCCGCGGACGTGGACGCCATATCCGCGTAGCGCCCGCCCGCGACCCGCCCCGCGATCGGCTCCAGAAGCGCCAGTTCCTCCGCGCTGAGGGTGATCCGCGTCGCGCCGGTGTTCTCCTCGACACGCCGCGGCTTCCGGGTACCCGGAATCGGCACCACGGCCAGCCCGTGCACCCGCGCCCGCTGCTGCGCCCAGGCCAGCGCGACCTGCCCCAGCGTCACCCCGCGCGCGGCGGCGATCTCCCGTACCGGGGCCAGGAGCGCGGCGTTGGCCGACGCGTTCTCCCCGGTGAAGCGCGGCATCGTACGCCGGAAGTCATCCGCGCCCAGCTCTTCCCCGGCGTTGACGAACGCGCCGGTCAGAAATCCCCGGCCCAGGGGCGAGTACGGCACGAAGCCCACGCCGAGCCGGGCCGCCGTGGGCACCACCGCGGCCTCCACGTCACGGCTGAAGACCGACCACTCGGACTGCACGGCGGCGATCGGATGCACGGCGTGCGCCGCCGCCAGCTCGGGCCCGGTGACCTCGCTCAGACCCAGGTGCTTGACCTTGCCCTCCGCGACCAGCTCGGCCATCGCGCCGACCGTCTCCTCGATCGGCACCCGCATATCCCGCCGATGCATGTAGTAGAGGTCGACGCAGTCCACCCCGAGCCGCCGCAGGCTGCCCTCGACGCACTCCCGTATATACGCCCGGTCGTTGCGGAACTCGCGCTTGGCCAGATCCTCGCGATCGAGCACGATGCCGAACTTGGTCGCGAGAACGACATCCTCCCGATGCGCCCGTACGAACGGCGCGATGAACGTCTCGTTCTCCCCGAACCCGTACATGTCGGCGGTGTCATACAGCGTGACGCCCAACTCCAGCGCCCGCTCCAGCGTGGCCCGCGCCGCGTCCGCGTCGGTGGGCCCGTAGGCGAAACTCATCCCCATGCAGCCAAGCCCCTGCACCCCGACCTGCGGGCCCTCGGCCCCAAGCCGCACGCGACCCACCGTCTCACCCATCACTCAAACTCCCTCTGCGGCCCGCCGCGCGGCGCCCGAGTAGTAATCGATCTTGTAATCGAGCACGGAGAGCGTGCCCTGAAGCTCCGCGATCCGGGCCCGCACATCGCGCCGGGTCTCCTCAAGCAGCTGCTGGCGCTCCGCGAGCGTGTGCTCGCCCTGGCGCACCAGCTCGGCGTAGCGGACCATGTCCGCGACCGGCATGCCGGTCAGCCGCAGTTTGCCGACGAACTCCAGCCAGTCCAGGTCGCGGTCGGTGAACCGGCGCTGGCCGGTGTGCGACCGGTCGATGTGCGGCATCAGCCCGATCCGCTCGTACCAGCGCAGCGTGTGGGCGCTCAGCCCGCTGAAGGCGGCGACCTCGCTGATCGTGTACCGGTCCCGCCCCTCAGGGCGTCCCCGCACCGGCGCAGCGCAGACGCGCGTTTCCACGGACGTGCTCTCCGTCACCGTCATGCCCTCAACGCTAGAACCTTGGAGCGCACTCCAAGCAAGCGAAAAAAGAAGAGCTCACCAATGCCCAGGCATCCGCAGCGCCTCGGGCAGCCGCGTACCGGCGTCCCCCTTCGCGGTGTCGAGCTGAGCCTGGGTCACGAACAGCGCCCCGCGCAGATCCGCGCCCCGCACATCCGCGTCCCGCAGATCCGCGCCGATGAGATCGGCCGTGCGCAGATCGGCACCGCTCAGATCCGCCGCGACGAGCAGCGCGCCCCGCAGGTTGGCGCCCCGCAGCCTGGCGCCGCGCAACCGGGCCCCGACCAGATCGGCCCCGCGGTAGTTCTTCCCGGACTCCCCGGCCCGCACCAGCTCACTGGCCCGCAGCAGCAACCCGCTGACCTCCCCCCGCAGCCCCGTCACATCAAGCTCCAGCACCACATCCGCCCCGGCCGCACGCAGCCGCTCCAGGTCGTCCCGCACCCGCCGCAGCTCACCGTGCACCGGGCGGGCCCGCCCGAGCTCCAGGGCCTCAGCGACGTACCACAGCAGCTCATGAAGCTGACGCATGACCGGAAAGACCTCGAACATCCGCCGCGCGGTGTCCGGGTCCCGCCGCCAGTCCCGCCCGCCGAAAGTCACCAGGGACACCTGCTGCCCCGCGCCGAAGCAGTCGAAGACGGTACAGCCGGAGTACCCGCTCTCCCGCAGCCGGGCGTGGATGCCGCAGCGGAAGTCCTCCTGAAGGTTGCCGCACGCCACACCTGCGGCCTTGTCGACCGCGAAGTCGGCCGAAGCGGCGAAGGGCAGGGCGACGCAACACAACCCGAAGCACTTGCCGCAGTCAGCCCGAAGCTCAGACACCACACACACCTCCGCGCAAAGCGTCCATTCTCCCCCACTCCCGAGGCCTCGATCACCCAAGCACTACGCTCATACGCATGCAGAGCCTGGCGATGATCGAGAACTGGCCGGTGCCCACGGCGGCCGCCGCCGTCGTCCGCGCGGACGGCACCGTCACCGGGGCCCACGGCCCGACCGAGCGGCGCTTCCCGCTCGCCTCGGTCACCAAGCCGCTGGCCGCGTACGCCGCGCTCGTCGCGTACGAGGAGGGCGCGATCGAGCTCGACGAACCGGCGGGACCGGAGGGCTCCACGGTCCGCCACCTGCTCGCGCACGCCAGCGGTCTCGCCTTCGACGAACACCGGGTGACGGCCCCGCCCGGCGCCCGCCGCCTCTACTCGAACGCGGGCTTCGAGGTGCTGGGCGACCATATCGCCAAGGCGACGGACATCCCGTTCGCCGAGTACCTGCGGCAGGCGGTGTTCGAGCCGCTCGGCATGACGCGGACGTCCCTCGACGGCTCGCCCGCCAAGGACGGCGTCTCCACGGTCGACGACCTGGTCCGCTTCGCCGCGGAGTTGCAGGCGCCGCGGCTGCTGGACGCGCGGACGGTGCTGGAGGCGATGACCGTGGTGTACCCCGGCCTGTCCGGGATCCTGCCCGGCTACGGCCATCAGAAGCCCAACGACTGGGGTCTCGGCTTCGAGATCAGGGCGGCCAAGTCGCCGCACTGGACGGGAGCCTCGTCCTCGCCCGGCACGTTCGGTCACTTCGGGCAGTCGGGCACGTTCCTGTGGGTGGACCCGGCCGCAGGTGCGGCGTGTGTCGCGCTCACGGACCGGGCGTTCGGCCCCTGGGCGACGGAGGCGTGGCCCCCCTTCACCGACGCGGTCCTAGCGGACCTCGCCCGCGCGTAACCCCACGGGGCGCGCCCCGTGTCCCCCCTCCGGGGGTCGCCCTACAGGCCCTGTCGGACCGGTCACCGGGGTCGGGTGGGTTGTGCCCACCCGTTCCGCCCTGCGGAACGTATGCCCACAACGGGAAGCCGGAACGTACGCCCACCTACCCCGCAGACGCGGGCGTAAGGGGCGGGAGGGAGACGGGAAGGCGGGACGTACGCCCA
>NZ_JBTVYK010000046.1:0-56454 GCF_054788135.1 Streptomyces sp. O3 | reverse complement strand
CCGTCGCGCGGCGCGCGGCGCGGGCCGTCCGCGTCGGGCCGCCGACGCCGCGGCCGTACGCCGCTGACCGCACGCCTCTTGGCTCGTACGCCGCGGTGGCCAAGACTGGGTCGATGACACAGCGTGTGGACCTTGCGACCGTGATGGACCGGCTGGCGATCGACGCTCTGCTCACCGACTACGCGCACTGCCTCGACGACGGGGACTGGACGGCCTACCGGGAACTGTTCAGTCCGGACGGACGTGCGGACTACCGCTCGGCGGGCGGTGTCGAGGGCCCCGCCGACGAGGTAGCCGAGTGGCTGGCGGGCACCGTGGGACGGTTCGCGATGCGGCAGCATCTGATCGTCAACCGGCGGCTCCGCCTCGACGCCGTGGACGGCGACCCCGGCGACACCGCCCAGGTACGGGCCGACTATCTGAACCCCATGCGGACGGCCGGGGCGGACGGGGGCGACTCCGCACCGGACTTCGAGTGCGGTGGCCGGTACGCGTTCTCGGTGCTGCGCACCCCCGTCGGCTGGCGGGTCACCCGCGTCGTCGTCCACGAGAAGTGGCGCCGCCACCAGCTGAGGACCGCGCCCCCGGCCGACCGGTAGGACCCGGTTGCGCGGCCCTGTCTCGGCCCTGTCTCGGCCCTGTCGCGGCACGGACCGGGGCGCGCACACTGGGACGTAGTACGCACCGGGCGTCCGGGGCGAGGAGGCGCGCGATGGACGTCGCTGTCGGCCGCTGGGCGGCGCCACTCGGCAATCCGTGGTGGCGGGGCGGCGCCGCCCTGGTCGCCGGGGCGCTGCCCGCGCTGGCGTTTCCGGCCCCGTCCTGGTGGTGGTTCGCGTATGTCGCGCTGGTGCCCTGGATGCTGCTGGCGGCCTCGGCGCCGAGCGGGCGGCGGGCCGCGCTGGACGGCTGGCTGGGCGGGGCCGGGTTCATGCTCGCGGCGCACCACTGGCTGCTGCCGAACCTGCATGTGTTCACGGTGCTGATCGCCGCTCTGCTGGGGGCGCTCTGGGCGCCCTGGGGCTGGCTGACGCGGCGTCTGCTGGGCGGCGGGCACCCCACGGCGGGGCGGGGCGCCGCGGCCCTGGTCGTGCTGCCGTCAGCCTGGCTGGCCGTCGAACTGGTCAGGTCCTGGGAGGGGTTGGGCGGTCCCTGGGGGCTGCTTGGCTCCAGTCAGTGGCAGGTGGAACCGGCGCTGCGGGTCGCGTCGGTGGGCGGGGTGTGGCTGGTCGGTCTGCTGATCGTGGCGGTGAACACCGCTCTCGCCGCGCTGGCCGCGGTGCCCGCGGCCCGTGCCCCGGCGCTCGCCGGGATCTGCGCGGCCGCCGTCGTCACCGCGGCGGTCTGGGTCTGGGCCCCGCGGCCGCGGCCCGCCGACCCGGCCCGGATCGCTCTCGTACAGCCCGGCGTCGTGAACGGCCTCGGCGGCGGCGACGCGCGCTTCGCCCGCGAGGAGGCGCTGACCCGCACGCTCAGCGGACAGGACCTGGATCTGGTGGTGTGGGGGGAGAGCAGCGTCGGGCACGACCTGGCGGACCGGCCCGACCTGGCCGACCGGCTCGCCGCGCTGTCGCGCGACGTGGGCGCGCCGATCCTGGTGAACGTCGACGCGCGGCGCTCGGACCGGCCCGGCATCTTCAAGTCATCGGTCCTGGTCGGCCCCGAAGGACCGACCGGCCAGCGGTACGACAAGATGCGTCTGGTGCCCTTCGGCGAGTATGTGCCCGCCCGTTCGCTGCTCGGCTGGGCGACGTCCGTGGGCGAGGCCGCGGACGAGGACCGCGGGCGTGGCCGGGCTCCGGTCCTGCTCAGCGTGTCGGACGGTCTCGTCGCCGGGCCGCTGATCTGCTTCGAGACGGCGTTCCCCGACATGAGCCGTCAGCTGACCCGAGACGGCGCGCGGTTGCTGGTGGCCCAGTCGGCGACCTCCACGTTCCAGGGCAGTTGGGCGCCGCGGCAGCACGCGTCGCTGGCGGCGCTGCGGGCCGCCGAGAGCGGCCGTCCCGTGGTGCACGCCACGCTCACCGGGGTCTCGGCCGTGTACGGCCCGCGAGGTGAGCGGATCGGGGACCGGCTCGGCACCGAGGCTCGCGCGGCCGCGGTCTACGACGTGCCGCTGGCCTCGGGCAGCACGCTCTATGTACGGCTCGGCGACTGGGCGGTGTACGGGGCGCTCGGGGTGCTGGCCGTGCTGTGCGCGGCCGAGGCCGTACGGGCGCTCAGGAGGCCTGCTCCTCAGCGCGCTGGACGATCCGCTCGCACAGCTCGTGGGTCATCAGGGCGTCCTGCGCGCTGAGCACCATCCCCGCCCGTACCGAGTCCAGGAAGGCGAGCACGATCTGCTCGATGCCGCGCTGTCTGGCGACCGGCACCCAGTCGCCACGCCGCCGCACGCTCGGCTGGCCCTTGTGGTCCACGACCTCGGCGAGGTTGCGTACCTCCCGCTTGGTGTCCTGGCCGGACACCTCGAGGATCTCCTCGGCCGAGCCGCTGAGCCGGTTCATCATGCCGATCGCCGTGAAGCCGTCACCGCCGAGCTGGAGCACCACGTGGTGCAGCAGGCCGTCCTCGACGCGGGCCCGCACGCCGATGTGGTCGACGGCGCCCGGCGCCAGGAAGCGCAGCGTGTCCACCACATGGATGAAGTCGTCCAGCACGAGCGTGCGCGGGTCCTCGGGCAGTCCGACGCGGTTCTTCTGCATCAGGATGAGGTCGCGCGGGTGCTCGATGCACTGGGCGTAGCCGGGCGCGTAACGGCGGTTGAAGCCGACGGCGAGGCTGGTGGCGCGCTGTTCGGCGAGCCGTACGAGCCGTTCGGACTCGGCGATCTCGTAGGCCAGGGGCTTGTCGACGTAGGTGGGGACGCCCGCTTCGAGCAGCCGGGTGACGATCTGCGGGTGTACGGCGGTCGGGGCGTGGACGAAGGCGGCGTCGAGGTCCTGGGCGAGCAGCGCGTCGAGGTCGGTGTGGCAGCGGGCGTCGGGGATGTGGTGGGCGGCCGCGATCCGGTCGAGCGTGGCGGAGGTGCGGGTCTGCAGGTGCAGTTCGACCCCCGGAAGGGTGCTGAGCACCGGCAGGTAGGCCTTCCGCGCGATGTCCCCGAGCCCGATGCAGCCGACCTTCACGTCCGTCTCCCTGCTGTTCACTGGCGTTCCGCTTCGGCAGCATACGCGGCGTTGCGCGCCGTCCTCGTCAACCGGCCTGATCACTCGTGTGGGGCACATCCGGCCCGTCCGAGCGACGCCGCGCCGTCGAGGCACCAGAGTGGCGCGGATGCACCGATCAACAACCACCGCGGCCCTGCTGGTGACGGTGACGGCGTCGGCCGTCTCCGGCTGTGTCACCGTGGACCGGCCGCCCGGGGCCGAGCCGCCGTCTCCCACCGCGACGCCGCCCGCCGCGCCTGAGGCCCGCCACGGCACGGAGCCGCGCGAGGTGCAGGCGCCCGCGCGTGAGGCGTTGGAGATGATCTCCCCGGCGGACAACCGGGCGTCGCCCAGCGCTCCCCCGTCGGGACCGGTCTCGCCCCGCCCCGCCGCGGCGCCTGCCGAGTCCGCTGGGCCCGGCCACACCGCCCGTCCCGAGACGGTGCCTCCGGTCCGCACTCCGGGGGGCGACGCCCGCCCGCCGCTGCCCAGCCGTCTCCCTCGGATCCCTGTCCCGACCACCGCGCCGCCCGGCCTCGACCCCGGCGGCGTCACCGTGCCGGAGCCGGAGGTCGAGCGGGCCTGGGCCGGTCTGTGCGGGCTGGGTGAGCGATACGGCGGCTGGGCGCCGGACAGCCCCGAGGCGCGTATCTGCCAGGAGGCCTACGGCCGCTGACGGGGCGGCCTGGCGGGCCCGCCAGGCCCGCCGGGCTCCCCCTCGCCGGTGGCCCCGCCCGGTCCGGCGAGCCGCAGCTCCAGACGCTCCACGGCGGCCCGTACGCCCTCGCCGTACGGGTCGTCCCCCAGCACGCCGAGGACGCCCCGCGCCTTCCGCAGGTGGGTGCGCGCCTCCTGGTCGCGGCCGAGTTTCACATAGTCGGCGGCCAGGTTGAGGTGCAGCGAGGGATAGAACGCGCGTACCGCGAGCGACTGGTGGTGCTCCCCCAGTCGCTCGTCGGTCAGCGCGTCGGCCGCGGTCAGCGCCCGCAGGTCCCAGGCCAGCTCGTCCGCGGGGTCGTCCTGAGTGTCGGCCATGTAGTGCGCGATGGTGCAGCGGTGCAGGGGGTCGCCGTCCTCGCCGATCTCGGTCCACAGCTCCAGGAAGCGGTTCCGAGCCTCTTCCCGGTCGCCCGCCCGGTGCAGCATGATCGCCTGTCCCGCTCGGGCCATCACCGGGTCCTGCGCCAGCTGTTCCCGCTGCTCTGCCACTGCTGCCTCCACCACACTCGTACGAGCTCGCCGACCGCCAACCGCCGATCACCTGTGACGCTAACCGCCGCCACTGACAATCGCGGGCAGGCGCGGGGTGCCAGGGCGCAGAGAGGTCCGGAGCGGGGTCAGGCCGCCGACTGCGCCAGGTCGGGGATGCGCCAGTCGATCGGGGCGTGTCCCTGGGCCGCCACCGCCTCGTTGATCTGGGTGAACGGCCGGGACCCGAAGAACTTCTTGGCGGACAGCGGCGAGGGGTGCGCGCCCTTCACCACGACATGCCGCTCGGTGTCGATCAGCGGGAGCTTCTTCTGCGCGTAGTTCCCCCACAGCACGAACACGGCCGGGTCGGTGCGCTCGGCCACCGCCCTGATCACCGCGTCCGTGAACTTCTCCCAGCCCTTGCCCTTGTGAGAGTTGGCCTCCCCTGAGCGGACCGTCAGGACCGCGTTCAGCAGCAGCACGCCCTGCTGTGCCCACGGCAGCAGGTAGCCGTTGTCGGGGATCGGGGTGCCGAGCTCGGCGTGCATCTCCTTGTAGATGTTCCGCAGCGAGGGCGGGGTCTTCACACCGGGCCGCACGGAGAAGCACAGGCCGTGCCCCTGGCCCTCGCCGTGGTACGGGTCCTGGCCGAGCACCAGCACCTTGACCTGGTCGAACGGCGTGGCCTCCAGCGCGGCGAACACCTGCTCGCGCGGCGGGTACACGGGCCCCTTCGCCCGCTCGTCCTCGACGAAGTCCAGGAGCTCCTTGAAGTAGGGCTGGTGGAGCTCGTCGCCCAGGACCCCGCGCCAGGACTCGGGGAGCAGGTCAGTGTCGGTCACGTCAACAACCTCCGGTGTGCTGCGGTCACTTATGCACTGCGATCACTCATGCACCGCAGAACCTACCGCCCGGCACTGACAACGCCCCCTGGAACCGGCCGCTACCAGCTGGTCTTCCGCTGGAGCTCCCACATCATCATGATCGTCGAGGGGTCCAGCGAGCGTTCGCCGCCCGCGATCTCCTCGCTCGCCGCGAGGTACTGCTTGCCCTGCCACAGCGGCAGCAGCCGTACGTCGTCCACGAGGATCTCCTGTGCCTTCTTGATGTGCCCGGCCACCGCGCCGCGGTCGCTCTCCTGCCGGGACTGCGGCAGCAGTACGTCGGTGATCTTCGGAGCCGGGTAGGGCGTGCCGAGGGCGTTGCGCTCGCCGACGAAGGGCGCGATGAAGTTGTCCGGGTCCGGGAAGTCGGGGAACCAGCCACGGCCGAAGACGGGGTAGTCGCCGTTGCGGTAGCCCTTCTCGTACGTCTTCCAGACGTCGTGGCTCTTGAGCGTGACGTCGAACAGCCCGGTTTTGTCGAGCTGCCGCTTGATCTCCTTGAACTCGGGTTCGGTGACGGAGCCGTAGCGGTCGGTGGTGTACCAGAGCGTCAGCGGCACGGGCTCGGTGATGCCCGCGTCGGTGAGGATCTTCCTGGCCTTCTCGGTGCTCGGCTTGCCGTAGTCGTCGAAGAAGCCCGTGGTGTGGCCGGTGACGCCCTTGGGGACCATCGAGTAGAGCGGCTCGACGGTGTCTTTGTAGACCTTGTGCGCGATCGCGCCGCGGTCGATGACCTGGGCGACGGCCTTGCGGACCGCCGGTTTCCTCGTCCAGGTCTCCTCGAGGTTGAACACCAGGTAGCGGATCTCCATCCCGGCGCCTTCGAGGAGCTGGAGGCCGTCGCCCTTGTCGTCGCTCTGGAGGGCGACGATGTCCTCCGAGGCCAGACCGCGGAAGGTCACGTCGATCCGCTGCTTCCTCAGGGCGTCGACCATGGCGGACGAGTCCTTGAAGTAGCGGATGGTGACGGCGTCGTTCTTGTGCGCGGCCCGCCCCTTGTAACGCGGGTTCTTGGACAGCTTCGCCGTCTCGCCCTCGTCGTAGGAGTCCAGGACGTAGGGCCCGGAGCCGGAGATCTCGTCCTGCTTCTCGCGGAGCTTGTCCGCGGGGTACTCCTTGGGGTTCACCAGGGACAGCGCGGGGGTGGCGAGCACGAACGGGAAGGTCGCGTCGGCCTTGTTGAGGTGGAAGACGACCTCGTGGTCGCCCTTCGTCTCGACCCGGTCGAGGCTGCCCAGCAGCCCTTCGGGGCCGCCCTGGACCTGGATCTTCCTGATCCGGTCGACGGAGTGCTTCACCGCGGCGGCGTCGAGCTTGTCCCCGTTGGAGAAGCTCAGGCCCTCGCGTATCTCGCAGCGGTACGTGCGGTGGGCCGCGTCGGTGAACTCGCACTCCTTGGCCGCGTCCGGCTCGGGGACCGTTCCGCCGGCCGGGAAGCTCAGCAGGGTCTGGTAGACGTTGCGGTACAGCTCCCAGGAGCCGTCCCAGGCGGCCGCCGGGTCGAGCGTGCTCGGGGCGCTGGTGGTGCCCACGACGATGCGTTCGCTGTCGTCGGAATCCCCCGAAGAGAGCACTCCGCATCCCGTCAGCAGGGATATGGACGCAACTGTCGCAGCTGCCTGCAGACATCGGGTCCGGTTGAACACGTGCACGCTCCTCGATCAGGCCACGCCAAGGGTTGGCAGACGATACCGCAGTGCCCCGCCGGGTCCGCTGTGGAGGTCTGGCGGGGCACTTGATGGGGGTGAACGTCACCTACGAGGCGTTCAGGCCGTTCGAGGAGTTCAGGGTGTTCGGGTCGTTCGCGGTGTTCAGGCCGTACGCGGCGTTCGGGCCGTACGCGGTGTCCGGGCCGTACGCGGTGTCCGGGCCGTACGCGGTGTCCGGGCCGTACGCGGTGTCCGGGTCGTTCAGGGGGGTCGTCAGCTGACGCCCGCGTTGAGGAAGATGCCGCCGTCCACCACGAGTGTCTGGCCGGTGATCCAGTCCGACTGGTCCGATGTGAGGAACGCGGCGGCGCCCCCGATGTCCTCGGGCATCCCGAGGCGGCCCAGCGGGTAGGCCGCGGCCGCCTCGTCCTCCCGGCCCTCGTAGATCGCCTGGGCGAACTTGGTCTTCACGACCGCGGGCGCGATGGCGTTGACGCGTACCCCCGGCGCGAACTCGTGCGCCAGTTGCAGCGTCAGATTCACCATGGCCGCCTTGCTCATGCCGTACGCGCCGATGAAGGGCGAGGCCGAGACTCCGGCGATGGAGGCGATGTTGACGATCGCCCCGCCGTGCTCGCTCTGCCAGGCCCGCCAGGTCCGCTGGGCGAAGCCGAGCGCCGAGATGACGTTGGTCTCGTACACCTTGCGCGCGACGTTCAGGTCGAGTTCGGCGATCGGCCCGAACACCGGGTTGGTGCCGGCGTTGTTGACCAGGAAGTCGAGCCGCCCGAAGGCCGCCATGGCCTGCTCGACGGCGCGCTCCTGGTGGGCCTCGTCGTGGGCCTTGCCCGCGACGCCGATCACCCGGTCGGCGCCGAGCCTCTCGACGGCCTCCTTGAGGGTGTCCTCGTTGCGCCCGGTGATGCACACCCGGTCGCCGCGGGCGACCAGCGCCTCGGCGATGCCGTAGCCGATCCCCCGGCTCGCGCCGGTGACCAGAGCGGCCTTTCCACTGTCCTGCACGGTCATGATCCGTCGTCCTTACCTGAGTCAGCGAGTCGGTCAGCCAGCCAGTCAGCCCGTCGTCCCGTCAGCCCTGATCGGGCGGCGGGTCAGTCGAGCGGACCGCCGGCCACGTACAGGACCTGGCCCGAGACGAACCCGGCCGCCTCACCGGTGAAGAAGGCGATGGCGTTCGCGATGTCCTCGGGCCTGCCGACGCGCTGGACGGGGATCTGGGTGGCGGCCGCGGCCTGGAAGTCCTCGAAGCCCATGCCGACGCGCTCGGCGGTGGCCTTGGTCATCTCGGTGGCGATGAAGCCGGGGGCGACGGAGTTGGCGGTGATGCCGAACTTGCCGAGTTCCTTGGCGAGGGTCTTGGTGAAGCCCTGCAGACCGGCCTTGGCGGCGGAGTAGTTGGCCTGGCCGCGGTTGCCGAGGGCGGAGGAGCTGGAGAGGTTGACGATCCGGCCGAAGCCCGCGTCCACCATGTGCTTCTGGCAGGCCTTGGCCATCAGGAACGCGCCGCGCAGGTGCACGTTCATGACCGTGTCCCAGTCGGACGCGGCCATCTTGAACAGCAGGTTGTCGCGGAGCACGCCCGCGTTGTTGACCAGGATCGACGGCGCTCCCAGCTCGGCGGCGACCCTCTCGACGGCCGCCTCGACCTGGGCCTCGTCGGAGACGTCGCAGCCGACGGCGAGCGCCCTGCCACCGGCCGCGGTGATGGTCTCCACGGTGTCCTTGCAGGCCGCCTCGTCGAGGTCGATGACGGCGACGGCGCGGCCTTCGGCGGCCAGTCGTACGGCGGTCGCGGCGCCGATGCCTCGCGCGGCGCCCGTCACGACGGCTACCCGCTGCTCGGTGGTGGACATGCTGGTTCTCCTCGCCCTTGGAAACGGTTCTCGCGGCGCGCCGGGATGGTGAGCGACCGCTTAGTACCTACAGCAGACGTGACGCTAGAAGCCCTGGCACCCGGTGTCAACGGCCCACCGGGCGCCAGCCCTGGCCACGCGTCCCCAGCCATGCGCCCCTGGGACGCGTCTGGAGCGCGTCTGGAGCGCCCCTCAGCGCACCAGGAGGTCGAGGAGGCGCTCCACCTCCGCCCGCGGGTCGGCGGTCAGGCCGGTGTGCACCGGGCCCGGCTGCACGACGGTCGAGCGCGGGGCGATCAGCCAGCGGAACCGCCGCCCGGCGTCGTCGCGGGCTGCCTGTCCCGCCGCCTCGCCGCCGTGGCAGACGCCCTCGACGGCGC
This sequence comes from Streptomyces sp. O3, assembly GCF_054788135.1. Classification (NCBI taxonomy): domain Bacteria; kingdom Bacillati; phylum Actinomycetota; class Actinomycetes; order Kitasatosporales; family Streptomycetaceae; genus Streptomyces; species Streptomyces sp. O3. The sequence goes on along the minus strand of NZ_JBTVYK010000046.1, from coordinate 47,330 downwards.
GCAGCGCGGCCCGTACCCCGGCGACGTCCGCGTGCGGGTCGAGTGCGGCCAGTTTGGCCTCGTCGAGGTGGGTGCGGGCGGCCACGAAGGTCCTGGCGCGGCAGTACACCACGACGCCCGCGTTGAACTGTTCGCCGCGCTCCACGCGCGGGACCACCCGCAGCAGCGCGTACTCGAAGACATCCCGCTCGCTCACTTGGCGCCGCCCTCGCTCTCGACCGTGTGCGCCGCCGCGCGCCCGGTTTCACGTCCGGCTTCGTGCCCGGCTTCGCGTCCGGCCTCGCGGGTGGTGTGCGGCCAGGGGGCCAGATGGTCGGTCAGCCAGCCGGGCGCCGCCGACGCGGGGCGCTCGGTCCGCGGCCCCAGGGTGATCCGGTCCGCGAGGCCCGCTACGCGCGCGTACAGCACGGAGACATAGGCGCGGCGCAGCTCGTCGGGGTGGTCGAACCCCGGCTCGTCGACCAGCCAGGCGTCCGGGACGTCGGCGGCGACCTCGTCGAGCAGGTCATGGGTGACGCGCGGGGCGAGCTCGGCGGCCGCGGCGGCGACGTCGGGCCCGAAGGGGGCCAGGACGTGATCGGACGCGTCGTAGGGCTTCGCGGCCGCGGCGTCCGCGGTGCGCCAGTTGTGGTGCCAGATCATGCTGGCGCCGTGGTCGATGAGCCAGGGGTCGCCGTGCCAGACCAGCATGTTGGGGTTGCGCCAGGAGCGGTCGACGTTGTTGACCAGCGCGTCGAACCACACGATCCGGCCCGCCTCATCGGCGGCCATCTCATAGGCGAGCGGGTCGAAGCCGATCGAGCCGGGCAGGTAGTCCATGCCCAGATTGAGTCCGCCGCTCGCCTTGAGGAGCTCCTGCACCTCCTGGTCCGGCTCGGCCAGCCCGATCGCCGGGTCGAGCTGGATCCCCACCAACTCGGGCACCCGCAACCCGAGTCGGCGCGCGAGCTGTCCGCAGATGACCTCGGCGACCAGGGTCTTGCGCCCCTGCCCGGCGCCGGTGAATTTCATGACGTACGTGCCGAGATCGTCGGCCTCGACGATGCCGGGGAGCGAGCCGCCCTCACGTAGTGGTGTCACGTAGCGGGTCGCGATGACTTCTGTCAGCATTTCCCCAGGCTATACGGCGTGGCTCCCTGGAAATCCACGGCTCCACGGCCATGTTCACCGGGACAGGGACACCAGCCTGAGCAGGCGGACGAGTCGGCGGGAGGCCGCGGGAGCGGGGCCGGGGTCGTCCGCCATCTCGCTCGGCACGAAGTCCGCTCCGCGCGAGGGCGCCGGGTAGCGCAGGTGTGCCAGCCGGGCCTGTTCCTGCCGGGAGTACATGAACGACTCGAGGATGTAGCCGACGAGCAGCACCAGCACCGCGATGATCATGATGGCGGCGGCCAGGACGGCGGTCGGAATCCGCGGCACGGTGCCCGACTGGGCGAACTCGACGACGATGGGCAGCCCCAGCGCCAGCGAGGTGGTCATCAAGAGCGCGGCGATCACCGAGTGGAACTGCGAGGGGCGCTGCCGTCGGGCCAGCCCCAGGATGAGTCTGAGGATGCGCCAGCCGTCGCGGTAGGTGCGCAGCTTGCTCACGCTGCCGGCCGGGCGGTCCTTGAAGTCGACCTCGATCTCGGCCGTCGGCAGGCGCAGGCTGAGCGCGTGCACGGTCATCTCGGTCTCCGTCTCGAACTCCCGTGACAGCGCGGGAAAGGACTTGACGTACCGTCGCGAGAAGACGCGGTAACCGCTGAGCATGTCGGTCACGTCGTTGCCGAACAGCGCGCGGACGGCCCCGGTGAGCATCTTGTTGCCGACCGCGTGTCCGGACCGGTACGCGGTCTCGACGACCTCCCGGCGCGCGCCGACCACTTGGTCGTAGGGGCCCGCGAACAACAGGTCGACCATGTCGCGGGCGCGCGAGGCGTCATAGGTGTCGTCGCCGTCGATGATCAGCAGCGCGTCGGCCTCGACGTCGGCGAAGGCGCGGCGGATGACGTTGCCCTTGCCCTTGCGCGGCTCGTGTCGCACGATCGCGCCCGCCGCCCGCGCCTTCGCGACGGTGTCGTCCGTCGACGCGTTGTCGTAGACGTAGATCAGGGCCTCCGGCAGGGAAGCGCGCAGGTCGCGCACCACCTTCCCGATGGCCGCCGCTTCGTTGTAGCAGGGGACGACGCAGGCGATGGTGGGGCTCATCGGCATCCTTCAGAATGACGGATTACTACATATAACGGTCGACACTATGCAGTTTGTGCACTTTTCGCTTTCCGGGGGTTAACTTTGGCGCATGCTGGAGTCGACGCCGACGGAGCGACACACGCCCGCATGGGTACGGAAGATCTGGCGGGAGGTCGCCGCGTTCGGCGCCGTCGGCGCGGTCGCGTTCCTCGTGGAGACCGCGAGCTTCAACCTTTTGATCCTCGGCTCGGCGGGCGGCGGCGGCCCGCTGCGCGGTGCGCCGGTGCTGGCCTCGGCCGTCGCCACCCTGCTCGCCATGGCGGTCAGCTGGTTCGGCAACCGGCACTGGACCTACCGCGACCGGAAGGGCCGGATCGACCGGCGCGAGGTCGCCTGGTTCCTGGCCGCCAATCTGGCGGGTCTCGTCGTCACGGCCGTCCCCGTCTACGTCGCGCACGAGCTGCTCGGACTCAGCTCCCCGTTGAGCGACAACGCGGCACGGCTGTTCGGGTGGTCGGCGGCCACCCTGCTGCGCTTCACCGTGTACCGCAGTCTCGTCTTCGCCCCCGCCCGAGAGGACTCCGCACCCGTGCCCGGCGTCACCGGACGGCGGGCCGCGGCGCTCCGCGGCGGTCCGTACTGGCCGTGGGTTCTCGGGGCCGCCGCGGCGGTCTGCGGCTACGCCGTGTCCGTCGTCTTCCATCCGGGCTTCCTCAGCCAGGACAGCGTCGAGCAGTGGCTCCAGGCGGAGGGCGTCCGGCCGGTGACCGACTGGCACCCGCCGGTGATGGCCCTGCTGTGGCGGACCCTCGTCGACGTCACCGGGGCGCTCGCGGCGATGGCCGCGCTCCAGGCCGCGGTGCTGTGGGGAACGCTGTGGGTCCTCGCCGTCGTCGTCTGGAAGCGCACCGGCAGCCGACCGCTGTCGCTGCTGGTGCTCGCGATCGGCCTGGCGCCCCATGTCATGACCTTCACGGGCGTGGTGTGGAAGGACACGCATATGGCCTACGCGCTGCTCGCGGCGTGCGCGGTCGCGCTCCTCGCGCGCGAGCTGCCCGCGGGCCGCGACCGCACCCGCTGGGCGCTGCTGGCGCTGGGCGTGCTGTTCCTCGGCTACGCGATCCTGGTCCGGAAGAACGGCTTCCCGGCGGTGGTCCCGGTCTTCGTGCTGCTCGTTCTCGCCCTCTGGCCGAAGCCCGGCCGACGCCGCTGGCTGATCGCCGTCGGCTCGTTGCTCGCGGTCACGGCCGTGGGCGGCGTGGTCGTGTCCTCGGTCACCCAGCCGGTCGCCACCAGACAGTACGCGCAGATCCCGCTCGACGACGTGGTCCATGTCCTCACGCCGGAGCAGGTGCGCACCGCGGCCGAGACGGCGGGCGCGGACCCGGAGTTCCGGGACGCCCTCGTCGCCACCGCCCAGAAGTGCCAGCGGCGGGACATTCCCACGGACGCCTACTTCGCCTGCTACCCGCGCACGCCGGGCGACCGTGCCATCGGTCCTTCGATCCCCGCCGACCACGCCGACGTGCTGGTGTCCATGTGGGTACGGCAGATGCCGCGGCACGCGGCCGACTACGTCGCGTACCGCACCCGCGTCTTCGCCCGGTTCCTCTTCCAGAGCAACCTGCCCTACTTCAACGGCGACTGGCCGGGCACGCCGGACAACGTCACGGTGAACCCGGAACTCAACTCCGCCCTCAGGTCCTATGTGACCGGCTTCGTGCGGGACGTTCCGGTGCTGTTCCAGGGCTGGTTCTGGCTGGCGCTGGCCCTGGTCCTGGCACTGCGGCGGCGCTGGCGCGGCCCGTGGTCCCGTGAGCTGCGCCTGCTCGGCGCCAGCGCCGTGCTCTACCTCGCGACCTATCTGCCCACCGCGCCGGAGTCGAACTACCGGTACATGTACTGGCCCGCGCTCGCCTGCACCCTCGCGGCGGTCCTGATCGCGTCCTCCCGCCTGGCGCGCCGCCGCGCGGCCCTCGACGCCTCGGCCCTCGACGCCTCGGCCCCCGACGCCTCGGCCCCCGACCGAGCTACGCCCGCCGACGGCCGGGTTCGTTCGCGTCCGCTGTCATGTCCTGACTGCCGATGACCGAGAGGAGTTCCAGCTGGGCGGCGCCCTCGGTGCCGACGGGGGCGGCGAACCACAGCAGGCGCTGGCGTCCGTCCTCGCTGAACAGGCTGTGGCAGTCCAGTTCGATGACGCCCAGCGCCGGGTGGACGATGCGCTTGTGGTCGGTGCGCCGGAGTGCGACGTCGCGAGTGTCCCAGAGCGTCGCGAACTCCTCGCTGCGCCGACGCAGTTCGGCCGTCATCTGGTGCACCTCGGGGTCGCGGCCGCGCCGGGCGGCGACGGCCAGCAGGTCGGCGACGAGGACCCGCGAGTGGTGGGGGTGGTCCTCGGGAGGGTAGACGGCCCGAGCGCCGGGGTCGGTGAACCAGCGGTAGACGAAGCTCGCCGCTGGACCGCGCGCCGCCTGGGGGCGTCCGAGCAGCGCGACGGCCAGCGGATTCTGGACGAGCGTTTCGTGCAGGTCGGTGATGACCTGGGCCGGGGTGGCCGTGAGCTGGTCCAGCAGGCCGAGCAGGCCCGGCTGGACGTGCGCGGCCGGGCCGTGGGCCGTCGGCGGGAGCCGCCGGTCGGCGAGGTGGAACAGATGGTCGCGTTCGTCGCCGTTCAGGCGCAGGGCCCTGGCGAGGGCGGCCAGCACCTGGGCCGACGGCTGAGCGCCGCGGCCCCGCTCCAGCTCGGTGTAGTAGTCCGCCGACAGCCCGGCCAGCTGGGCGACCTCCTCGCGCCGCAGGCCGGGCACCCGGCGCCGGGGCCCGCTGGGCAGGCCGACGTCGGACGGGCGGACCAGGGCGCGCCGGGACTTCAGAAACGCGGCGAGTTCCGTGTGGTTCACGCGTCCATCGTCCCGTGCGCCGGTGAGCTGAGCCAGGGGACGACAACCCCTGGGTGGGCGCAGCCATGGCTGGCCCGTTCGTGCCGGTTCACACTGAAGACGCAAACGACGAACACGGCATAAGCCTAATTTCGCCCAGAATCATCGGCAGGAGTCTCCGTGTCCCCCCAGGAATCCGCTCAGGAATCCGCTCAGGAATCCGCTCAGGAATCCGCTCAGGAATCCGCTCAGGAATCCGCTCAGGAATCCGCGCAGAGCAGCACCCCGTCCGCCCCCGGCGCCGACGGGGCCCGCGTCGCCGTCGTCACCGGCGGTTCGCGCGGCATCGGCCGCGAGACGGCGACCCGGCTGGCCGCCGACGAGTACGCCGTCGTGGTCGGCTACGCGGGCAACCGCGATCTGGCCGAGGCCGCCGTCCAGGACATCACGGCCGCCGGCGGCCAGGCGGTCGCCGTCCGGGCCGACGTCGCCGACGAGCAGCAGGTGTCCGCGCTGTTCGGGGCCGCCGAGTCCGAGTTCGGCGGCGTCGACGTCGTCGTCCACGCGGCTGGCCGGATGTATCTGGCTCCCGTCGCCGACCTGGACCTGGCGGAGCTGGACGCCGTGCACCGCACCAATATCCGCGGCACCTTCGTGGTCGCCCAGCAGGCCGCCCGGCGCGTCCGCGCGGGCGGGGCGGTGGTCATGTTCTCCACGTCCGTGGTGGGTCTCGCCTTCCCCGGTTACGGCGCTTACAGCGCGAGCAAGGGCGCGGTCGAGGCGCTCACCCTGATCCTCGCGCGCGAGCTGCGCGGGCGGGACGTCAACGTCAACGCGGTGGCGCCCGGCCCCACCGCGACCGACCTGTTCTTCGAGGGCAAGGACGAGGAGACCGTCGCCCGGCTGGCCGCCCAGGCCCCGCTCGAACGGCTCGGCACGCCCGCCGACATCGCCGGTCTGGTGGCCTTCCTCGCCTCGCCCGCCGGTCACTGGGTCAACGGCCAGGTCGTCCGCGCCAACGGCGGCATCGTCTGACACTCTCATGCGGCAGGCGGGGTCCAGTGGATGCCGGACCCCGCCTGCCGCAGGGATCGGGGGGCAAGTCCTAGCCTGAGTACGTCTCGTACTCGGCGACCCGCGGAGTGCCGGTCGAGCTGGTGATCTCGAAGGTGATCTTGCGCAGTGTGGTCTGCGGGAAGGTGATGACGCCTGCCCCGCTGCCGGAGGTCAGCACGGTGCCGGTGTCGTGGTCGATGACCCGCCAGGACCCGACGGCGCCCGCGGAGCCCGACGCCTCACGGATGGTGATCGCCGACACGGTGGTGGCGGAGCCCCACTTGATGGAGATGGAGCCGGTCGAGCCGGTCGGTGACCAGTAGGTGTCCAGGTCGCCGTCCCGGACGTTGCCGTAGCTCGTGCCGCTGGCCTTGCTGGAGCCGTCGGAGCCCGCCCCGATGCTGAGGTTGGTCCCGCTGGGCGGGGTCGGCCCCGGCGTGGGGTCGGTCGGATCCGGCGTCGGGTCGGTCGGGCCCGGTGTGGGGTCGGTCGGCGTCGGCGTCTGCGGCGAGCAGTCGCCGTCCGACACCCGCAGCCCGTTGTCCGCGCCCGCCGTCTGGCTCACGATGCCCGGCACACAGCTGGCGTCGTCGAGGCTGTGGGCGTAGGGGATGCTGACGGAGGTGGTGGACCGCGGGTCGGGACCGGCGGGGTGATAGTCCCCGCCGGGGCTCGACCAGGTCACGTTGTCGAAGACGTTGCCGTTGACCTGCCAGTAACCGGCCGCGTCGGTGTAGAAGGTGCCCAGGACGTCCTTGGAGTCCTGGAAGTAGTTGTGGTCCAGCCTGGCGCGTGCTCCGGCACGGGAGTTGATGCCGGACGAGTTGAGGCTCACGTAGTGGTTGTTGTACATGTGCGCTATGCCGCCGCGCAGTAGGGGCGCACGGGAGTCGATGTTCTCGTACCGGTTGTGGTGGTACGTGATGAAGCTGTTGGAGCGGTCGCTCTCGCTGGAGCCGACGAGGCCGCCGCGCCCGGAGTCGCGCAGGATGCTGTAGGACAGGGTCACGTACTGGGTGTTGTTCTTCAGGTCGAAGAGGCCGTCGAACCCCTCGGACTCCCCGCCGGACGCCTCCAGCGTGGTGTGATCGACCCATACGTTGCGGACGTTGCGCTCCATGCCGATGGCGTCGCCGCCGTTGGACGTGGGCGAGCCCGACTTCTTGACGTTCCGCACGGTCACGTTCTGGATGATGATGTTGCTGGCGTCGCGCAGGTGGATGCCCAGCTGGTCGAAGACGGCTCCGCCGCCGACGCCGACGATCGTGACGTTGCTGACCTCCTTGAGCTCGATCACGCCGTCGGCGGTGTTGCAGCTGTCGCCTGACACCTTGCTGGTGTTGCCGTGGTGGATGGTTCCCTCGACCTCGATGGTGATCGGGGTGCTGCCGCTGGCCCGGCCGCACAGGGCCGCGTGGATCGCGGTCCCCGTGGTGGCCCGTACCGTCTGGCCGCCCGCGCCGCCGGTGGTCCCACCGTTCTGGGTCGCGTAGCCGGTGGCGCCGCCGGTCGCGGCCGACGCCTCGGGCATCGCCACCGCCGCACCGGTCGCGGCCGCGACGGCCATCGTGGCCAGCGCCGCGCAGAGTCGCACTACGACGGGTCGTTTCATCCTCGCCCTGCCTCTCGTCTTCACACGCCGGGTCATTCGGTCGCGGCAGGCGCCGGGACAGCCGTCCTGCCGGTAGGGCCCCACCCTCTAGAGAAAGCGCTTTCTGCCGCGAGAATAGGGAGCCTCCACGGGCCTGGCAAGCCTTTGCGCGGACCCGCGCCCACCCGTCACATGACGCACGCGCCGGGCCCGTCCGCCTCACCCGGAGCGGTCGCGCCCTCACCGGACGTCGCTACCGGAAACCTGCACATCGTGTGCTCCGGTCGTACGCGCCCTTTCACGAGTCGCCGCCGCGCCCGATATATCCCGCACCTCTTTGGTGCGCGTACGTCCCTTTTTGCGCCCACCGCCGTGCGGCCCTCCCGAATCTGTTACTCGATTCTGCGAAGAACCTGTCACCATCCAGTGAACGGAACGCCACTCCCCCGCCCCGATACGGCGCGTTCACCGCTGTACGGCGCCAACTCGATTGGCTCGGCCGACCGTTCGCGTGCTTCCATCTTCCGCACCGCGGCAGCTCGGGAAATGGCTCCGGATATCGGGGCGTCAGTTCCCTGCCCGCGGTGTACTGATGGAGAATTTCCAACCAAGGAAGGGAAGTGCGCGAAATGCGTAACGACCTCGAGACCCGTGAGATCGCCGACGCCGAGCTGGACGCCGTCGCCGGTGGTGTCGTCAGCGTGAACGGCGGCCTGGCCGGCGCCCTGACCAACGACGTCAACCACGTCGTGGACACCGTGGGCTGCCTCGAGACCGTGCAGAGCGTGCAGGGCGTGGCCGCCGCCGCTCCCGGCCTGGTGCAGGGCATCTCCGGCGTGCACGTCAACGCCGGTCTCTGAGCGTGCCGTACGTGAACCCCGGAGCCACCGTGTTCCGGGGTTCACGACACAGTTCTCGGCACAGTTTCTCGGCAGTCGAATTGCGGTTGAAGGAATAGCTCGTGCAGTTTCGCCAGAAGGCGCTTTCCCGGCTGCAATCGCCAGAAGAACTCGATCTTCCGGTGCGTTTCGCCCGTCCCCAGGGCCGCCTCGCCCTCGCCGTCACGCTCGTCGTCATCGCCGCGGCCGCCTTCTGGGCCCTCACGGGCTCGGTTTCCGCCAAGCTGAGCGCACCCGGCATCCTCACCCTCGCCGAGGGCGGTTACCGGCTGCAGAGCCCGTACGCGGGCCAGGTCACCGAACTCCTCGCGGAGGAGGGCCAGCTGCTGGCCCCGGACGCGCCCCTGCTCACGGTCCGTACGAACCAGGGCGAGGAGCGGACCGTGACCGCGGTGGACAGGGGCCGGGTCACCGCGCTCGTCGCACGGACCGGCCAGGTCATCACGACCGGCGCGGACGTGGCGGTCGTGGAGCGCGTGAAGCATCCGGACGACCCGCTGGTCGCCTTGCTGTACGTGCCGCACGGCAGCGGCCCGACGATTCCCGTGGGCGCGGCGGTCGACCTCGCCGTGCAGTCCGTGCCCCAGCAGCGGTTCGGCGTGCTGCGCGGCCGCGTCAAGGCGGTCGGCCGGGCGCCCCAGTCGCGGGAGCAGATCGCCGGGTTCCTCGGTGACGGCGGGCTCGCCGAGCGGTTCTCGCGCCAGGGCAACCCCGTCGCCGTACTGGTGGAGCTCGAGCGGTCGTCGGCCACCGCGTCCGGCTACCAGTGGTCCTCGGCGGACGGCCCCCCGTACGCCCTCGGCTCCCAGACGCCGGTGAGCGCCGCCGTCCACCTCGCCGCGCAGCGCCCCGTCGACTGGCTGCTCCCATGACCACGCCACACGAGACCACGCCGCACGAGACCGCCCCGACCACGGCGCGGACGCCAGCCCAGACGCCGCTGGCACCGGCACCAGCACAGGCCCCAGCACCAGCACCAGCGGAGACACCGGCCCCGGCGGCGTCGTCCGAGGCCCCCCGGCTGCCACCCGCCGGACGCCGCCGCCACCGCCCCGCGCCCCCGGACGCCGCACCCCAGAACGCCGCGCGCCGCCGCCGTCGGCCCGCGCCCGCCACGCGCCGCCGCGGCGGCGGCAGGCCCCGGACCGTACGCACCCCCACCGTGCTCCAGATGGAGGCGGTCGAGTGCGGCGCCGCCGCGCTGGCCATGGTGCTCGGCCACTTCGGCCGTCATGTCCCGCTGGAGGAGCTGCGCATCGCCTGCGGCGTCTCCCGCGACGGCTCGCGCGCCAGCAACCTGCTCAAGGCCGCCCGCGGCTACGGGCTGAAGGCCAAGGGCATGCAGATGGACCTGGCGGCGCTCGCCGAGGTGCGCGCCCCGGCCGTCCTGTTCTGGGAGTTCAACCACTACGTCGTCTACGACGGCATGGCCCGCCGCTTCGGCCGCCGGGGCGTCTACGTCAACGACCCCGGCAAGGGACGGCGGTTCGTCGCGCTGGACGACTTCGACACCAGCTTCACCGGCGTGGTGCTCACCTTCGAGCCCGACGCCGGCTTCCGCCGCGGCGGCCGCAAGCCGGGCGTCCTCGGTTCCGTACCGGCCCGGCTGCGCGGCACGTCGGGCACCATGCTGGCCGCCGTGGTCTCCAGCCTCCTGCTGGTGGCCGTCGGCGCCTGGGTCCCCGCGCTGAGCCGCACGTATATCGACATGTTCCTCATCGGGAACCAGTCGTCCCTGCTCGGCGTGGTCTTCGCGGCGATGGCGACCGCCCTGGTGCTCACCGCGACGCTCACCGCGATCCAGCAGGCCAACCTGCTGCGCGGGCGGGTCATCACCTCCACGCTGGGCAGCGCCCGGTTTCTGCGGCACCTGCTCAGACTGCCCGTCACGTTCTTCGCCCAGCGCAACCCGGCGGACCTCGTCCAGCGCCTCCAGTCCAACGACGCGGTCGCCGAGACCCTCGCCCGCGACCTGGCCGCCGCGGGCGTGGACGCGGTGGTCGTGGTGCTCTACGCGGTGCTGCTGTGGACGTACGATCCCCAGCTCACGGTCGTCGGGGTGCTGATCGCGCTGCTCAACCTGGCGGCCATGCGGATCGTGATCCAGCTGCGCGCGGTCAACACCCAGAAGCTGCGCGCCGAGAGCGCCCGGCTGACCAACACCTCCTACAGCGGCCTGCAGCTCATCGAGACGATGAAGGCCACCGGCGGCGAGAACGGCTTCTTCCGCCGCTGGGCGGGGCAGCACGCGAGCACCCTCGACGTGCAGCAGCGGCTCGGCGTGCCCAGCGCGTGGCTGGCCGTGACCGCGCCCACGCTCGCGGCCCTGAACAGCGCGCTGATCCTGTGGATCGGCGGTCTGCGCGCGGTGGAGGGGCAGCTGACGGTCGGTCTGCTCGTCGCCTTCCAGGCGCTGGTGACCAGCTTCACCGCGCCGATCACCCGGCTCAACGGCGTGGCCGGGCGGATCCAGGACTTCGCCGCCGACGTCGCCCGGCTCAAGGACGTCGAGGCCTTCCCCGTCGACCCGGTCTACGCACGGCGCGACCCGGCCGCCGGTACCCGCCGCCTCAAGGGCCTGGTGGAGCTGGAGGCCGTCACCTTCGGCTACAGCCCGCTGGACGCCCCGCTTCTGACGGACTTCTCACTCTCGGTCGGTCCGGGACAGCAGGTCGCGCTGGTCGGCGGCTCCGGCAGCGGCAAGTCCACCGTCTCCCACCTGATCGCCGGGCTGTACGCCCCCTGGGAGGGCGCCATACGCATCGACGGGATGCGCCTGGCGGACATCCCGCGCGGGGCGCTGTCCGCCTCCGTCTCCTTCGTCGACCAGGACGTCTTCCTCTTCGAAGGCACGGTCCGCGACAACGTGGCGCTGTGGGACCCGTCCCTCACCGACGAGGCCGTCACCGCCGCGCTCGAAGACGCCGCCGTACTCGACGTGGTCGCCCGTCGGCCCGGCGGTGTGCACAGCCGGGTCGAGCAGGACGGGCGCAACTTCTCCGGTGGCCAGCGCCAGCGTCTGGAGATCGCCCGTGCGCTGGTGCGCCGCCCCAGTGTGCTGGTGCTCGACGAGGTGACCAGCGCGCTGGACGCGGTGACCGAGCGGGTCATCATGGACAACCTGCGACGGCGCGGGTGCGCGTGTGTGGTCATCGCCCACCGGCTGAGCACGGTGCGGGACAGCGACGAGATCGTCGTACTCGACCGGGGCACGGTCGTGGAGCGCGGGCGGCACGAATACCTGGTGGCCGCTCAGGGCCCGTACGCCCGGCTGGTCAGGGAGCGCTGAGGTGTCGGGCGAGGGAGCGGCTCACGCGGAGGTGACGCACGCAGAGGTGTCGCATACGGGGGTGACGCATGCGGGAGTGGCGCGCACGGGGGTCGCGGGCACGCGTCAGGCTGACCCGGTCGTCGCGGCGCTGGGCGCGCTGGGCGCGCCGGTGGACTGCGCGGGCCTGCGCAGCCTGAACCTGGAAGGGCCGTTGGTGCTGTGGCTCGTCGTGGCGGGCGAGCTCGACCTGTTCGCCGTGGACGCGGCGCAGGTGGGGCACTGGCACTTCCTGGGCCGCCTGGAGCCGGGCGCGCTGCTGCTCGGCCCGGTCGATGGGCCCGCGCACACCCTGGTCGGCAGGCCGTCGCGGGGCTGCGTCCTGCGTCGGATCGAGCTGCGGGAGCTGAGCCGCCCGGAGTACGGCGACCCGTGGCCGGGGGCCGGGGGGTCGCACAGCGCGCAGCCGGGTGCCGGGTGGTCCGGTGACGGATGGTCCGATCCCGGATGGTCCGGTGACGGGTGGTCCGGTGGCGGATGGCCGGACGCCGGGTGGAACGCGGCCCCCTACGCCGCCGGACAGTTGCACGCCGACCAGGCCGCCTGGTACGGCCCCGCCGAAGCGACGCTCAGCCCCCTGGAAGACGCCTTCGCACGCGGCGTCGGCCGCGGCCTGCACGTGCTCTACCAGGCACCGCTCGACGGCCGCGCCACACCCGCGCAGCCCGCCGCTGCCGCCCCCGCTGCCGCCTCCGTCGTCCCTGCCGCCGACGACGAGATCCTGTGGATGCGGATCGTCCCCGGAAGCGTGCACTACGGCGCGGCCTACGAGGGGTACGAGGACGAGACGACCGGCACCCTGCTGGTCGACCCCGCGCTGTGGCAGAGCATGGTCGACCAGCAGTACCGGCTGCTGTACGCCCTCGACGACTGGATCGAGCGGCTGGAGCGCGCCCACGAGGACCGTACGGCCGCCGGTATCGAGGCCGGTCAGGCCGCCCGTACCCAGGCGGACCAGGCCCTGCTCGCCGCCATCAACCGCTCCGCCGGGGCCGCGCGCGCCCGCGCGGGCGACGACGACGCGACGTACGCCGCGTGCCGCCTGGTCGCCGACGAGGCCCGGATCACGCTCACCGATCCGGGCGCGGCGGGCGCCGCAGGCACAGCGGACGACCGCACCGACCCGGTCGAGCGGATCGCGCTCGCCTCGCGCATCCGTACCCGCGACATCAAGCTCGACGGCCACTGGTGGCGCGAGGACAGCGGACCGCTGCTGGGCCGCCGCGAGCGGGACGGCACCCCGGTCGCGCTGCTGTGGCGGCGCGGCGGCTATCGCGCCGTCGACCCGGTCACCGGCCGACGCCAGCGCGTCGGCCGGGCCGACGCGGACGCTTTCGAGCCGCGCGCGGTCATGTTCTACCGGCCGTTGCCCGACCGGAAGCTGGGCCTGCTCCCCCTGGTGCGCTTCAGTGTGCGCGGCACCCGCGCGGAGCTGCGCACGCTGCTGCTCGCCGTCCTCGTCGCGGTCGGCCTCGGCGCGCTCGTGCCCATCGGGACCGGAAAGGTGCTCGGCGAGTACGTGCCCGCCGCGGAGCGCGGCCTGATCGTCCAGACCGCTGTCGCGCTGATCGCGACCAGCGTCGTCTCGGCGGTGTTCCTGCTGCTCCAGAACGTCTGTGTGCTGCGGATCGAGGGCCGGATCGAGGCCACCCTGCAACCGGCGGTGTGGGACCGGCTGCTGCGGCTGCCGTCGCGGTTCTTCGCGGACCGCTCCACCGGCGAGCTGGCCAGCGCGGCGATGGGCATCAGTTCCATCCGGCGCGTGCTGTCCGGCGTCGGCCCGGTGACCGTCCAGGCGAGCACCGTCGGCGCCATGAGCCTGGTTCTGCTGCTGGTCTACAGCGTGCCGCTGGCCCTGGTCGCGCTGGCCATGCTGCTCGTCATCGCCGCGCTGTTCCTCGGTCTCGGGCTGTGGCAGCTGCGCTACCAGCGCCGCCTGGTCAAGCTCGGGAACAAGCTCAACAACCAGGCGTTCCAGACCCTGCGCGGCCTGCCCAAGCTGCGGGTCGCCGCGGCCGAGAGCTTCGCCTACGCGGCCTGGGCGCGGGAGTTCGCCCGTACCCGCGAGCTCCAGCAGCGCATCGGCCGGATCAAGAACCTGATCACGGTGCTGAACGCCGTGGCCCTGCCGCTCTGTACGCTGATCATGTTCATGCTGCTGGCGGGACCGGCCCGCGGCTCGATGTCCGCCGCCGCGTTTCTCACCTTCAGCACGGCCCTGACCATGATGCTGTCGTCGGCCACCCAGCTGACCGGCGCGCTGCTCTCGGCCGCCGCCGTGCTGCCGATGTTCGAGCAGGTGAAGCCGGTCTTCGACGAGGTCCCCGAGGTACGGGCCGCCAGCACCCAGCCAGGTGCGCTCAGCGGCCGCATCGAGGTCCGGCAGGCGTCGTACCGGTACACCGACGACGGTCCGCTCGTCCTCGACGAGGTCAGCCTGGAGATCGAGCCGGGCGAGTTCGTGGCGGTCGTCGGGGCCAGCGGATGCGGCAAGTCGACGCTGCTGCGGCTGCTCATCGGCTTCGACCGGCCGCTGTCGGGCAGTGTGCTGTACGACGGCCAGGACCTGGCGGCGCTGGACCAGGCGGCCGTGCGGCGTCAGTGCGGTGTCGTCCTGCAGAACGCCCAGCCGCTGACCGGCTCCCTCCTCGACTGCATCCGGGGCTCGGGCGCGTACACCCTCGAAGAGGCCTGGGAGGCCGCCGCGATGGCGGGACTCGCCGAGGACATCAAGGCCATGCCGATGGGCATGCACACCATGCTGTCCGACGGCGGCGGCACCGTGTCCGGCGGCCAGCGCCAGCGTCTGATGATCGCTCAGTCGCTCATCCGCAAGCCCCGCATTCTCTTCTTCGACGAGGCCACCAGCGCCCTGGACAACGAGGCCCAGCGCGTGGTGATCGAGTCCACGCGCGCGCTGCGCGCCACGCGCGTCGTGATCGCCCACCGGCTCTCCACGATCATGGACGCCGACCGTGTGATCGCCCTGCGAGACGGCCGGGTCGTCCAGCAGGGCACGCCCGCGGAGCTGCTGGCCGACACGGCGGGCCTGTTCCATGAGCTGGTGCGCCGCCAGATGCGCTGAACACCGCGGCTGGACGGCTGGACGGCTGGGTGGCTGGGCGGCTGGACGGCGGCGCGGAGAATCCCGTTTCCCGACCCGGTGTCCGCCTGTCAGAGTGCCCGGCATGAACAGCCGTGACTTTCCCCGCCAGTTCGCCCGCACACGCCGCTTCTCGCTCGGTGTGCCCCGTGCGTTCACCGTGTCACCCGACGGCGACCGGGTGCTGTTCCTGCGCACCACATCGGGCGAGGACCCGGTGAGCCGCCTGTGGCTGTACGAGGACGGCGAGGAGCGGATGCTCGCCGATCCGACGGTGCTGAACCGGGACGGCGCGGTGCCCGACGCGGAGCGCGTGCGCAGGGAACGCGCTCGGGAGACGTCGGACGGGGTGGTGTCGTACGCGACCGACCGCCACGCGCGCGTGGTGGCGTTTCCGCTCGGGGGCGCGCTCTGGGTGGTGCGGACCGACGCGGGCGGCGGGCTCCCGCGCCGTGTCCCGACGGCCGGTCCGGTGATCGACCCGAGGCCGTCGCCGGACGGTTCCGTCATCGCGTACGTGTGCGGGGGCGCCCTGCGTACGGTGCGCGCCGACGGCACGGAGGACCGGCCGCTCGCGGAACCGGAGTCGGCGGATGTGACGTACGGGCTCGCCGACCATGTCGCCGCCGAGTCGATCGGCCGCCACCGTGGCTACTGGTGGGCCCCGGACGGCACGGCGCTGCTGGCGGCGCGGGTCGACACCGCCGCGGTACAGCGCTGGTACCTGTCCGACCCGGCCCGCCCGGAGCGCCCGCCCCGGCAGGTCCGCTATCCGGCGGCGGGCACGGCCAACGCCGTGACGAGCCTGCACCTGCTGCGGCTCGACGGGAAGCACGTCCGGGTCCGTACGCCCGACGCGGTCGCCGCCGACTGCCACCCGGCCGGCGACTGGACCGACACCGCCCTCGAATACGTGACCAGCGCGGCCTGGGACCCGGTCGGTCCGCTGATCTCGCTGCAGACCCGTGACCAGCGCTCCGACTGCGTCTTCGGCGTCGATCCGGACACCGGCGAGACGGAACCGCTGCACCACCGCCGCGACGACGCCTGGGTGGAGCTGATGCCGGGCACCCCGGCGCGCACCGGCTCCGGCGTCCCCGTACTGCCCTGGACCAGGGATGACACGCCGGGCCTGCGGATCGGGGACGCCGTCACCCCGCCGGGGCTGCGGGTCGCCGAGGTGCTGGGCACGGTCGGCGACCGCGTGCTGTTCACCGGGGGCGAGGAGCCGACCGAGGTCCATGTGTGGTCGTACGCCCCGGACGACGGCTTCGTCCAGGTCAGCCGGGAGCCGGGGGTGCACACGGCCGCGGCGGGCGGCGACACGCTGGTGCTCGACTCCCGTACCCCCGACGGGCACACCGTGACGGTGCTGCGCGGCGGCGAGGCCACCGGCACGATCGATGTACGGGCCGCCGAGCCGCTGGTGCGCCCCGCACCGGCCCTGCTGCGGCTGGGCGAGCGGGAGCTGCGCGGCCACCTGTATCTGCCGACGGGCCACCGGCCGGGCAGCGGGCGGCTGCCGGTGCTGCTCAACCCGTACGCGGGTCCCGGCCTGCGGGTCGTGGTGCGGGCCAGGGCGTGGTGGTCGGCGGTCTCGCAGTGGTTCGCCGATCAGGGCTTCGCCGTCCTGGTGACGGACGGGCGCGGCACACCCGGCCGCGGCGCGGCGTGGGAGAAGGCCGTACACGGGGACCAGCTGACTCCGGTGCTCCAGGACCAGGTGGACGCGCTGTACGCGGCGGCGCGGACGCGTCCCGACCTCGATCTGGAGCGGGTGGCGATCCGCGGCTGGTCGTTCGGCGGGTTTCTGGCGGCGGGGGCGGTGCTGCACCGGCCCGACGTGTTCCGCGCGGCGGTGGCCGGTGCGGCTCCGACCGACATGCGGCTGTACGACACACACTGGAAGGAGCGCCATCTGGGCCACCCGGACCACCAGCCGGAGAACTATGAGCGCTGCTCCCTGGTGGCCCGCGCGGACCGCCTGACCCGGCCGCTGCTCCTGGTGCACGGGCTCGCCGACGACAACGTGGTGGTCGCGCACCTGCTCAGGTTCTCCGCCGCGCTGCTGGCGGCGGGCCGCCCGCACAGCGTGCTGCCGCTGTCCGCGGCGACGCATCTGGCGACGGGCGCGGGTGTGGCCGACGCGCTGCTGCTGCACGAACTGGATTTCCTGCGGAAATCGTTGGAACTTTGAACGGACCGGCGCGCCGGTCCGTATGACTCCTCGAAGACTGCACGACGGTAGGACCGCACGCCGTGAAGACCTCGCTACGTGAAGACCTCGCAATGTGATGACCTCACGGCGGCGCAGACCGCATGACAGCCGACGCACTCCAGGAGAGACCGGTATGACCGCTGTAGAGGAACCCGCTCCGACGCATCCCGCGCGCAGTCCGTCCCGCCGCGTCATCGTGTCCGCGGTGGGCGCGGCCGGGCTCGCGGCGGCACTGGCGGCCTGCGGGGACTCCGACGACGCGGGGTCGTCGGACCCGGACCAGTCCACGCCGCCCGGCGCCGACCCGTCTGAGCAGGCGACGGGCACCGGTGACACGGACAGCGGCGGCACGGACACCAGCGGCACGGACGGCGGTGAGGTGCTCGCACGGACCGCGGACATCCCGGAGGGCGGCGGCACGGTGTTCAAGGACCAGAAGGTGGTGGTCACACAGCCGACTCCGGGCGAGTTCAAGGCCTTCTCGTCCACCTGCACCCACCAGGGCTGCACGGTACGGGACGTCAAGGGCGGTACCATCAACTGCCCGTGCCACGGCAGCAAGTTCGACCAGGCCGACGGCAGCGTCGCGAACGGCCCGGCGACCCGTCCGCTGCCCGCCGCGCGGATCACCGTGGAGGGCGACACGATCAGGCGCGCGTAGCGGGAGGCCAGTTGGCCAGCACCTCGTCGGTCGTGGTGAGCGTGGCGACCAGCGCGAGCGTGTTGCGGATCATCGCCGGGGTGTAGTCCGCGGGCACCCCGGCGACGGCGTCCCTGGGCACCACGACCGTGTAGCCCAGGTTCACCAGGTCGAACACGGCGTTGGGAACGGCGACGTTGGCCGAGACCCCGGCGACGATCACCGTACGGCAGCCGAGGTTGCGCAGCAGCGGGTCGGCGTCGGTGCCCGCGACCGGCGAAAGGCCGTGCAGCCGCCGCAGTACGAGGTCCTCGTCGGCCAGCTCGATCGGCGGGGCGATCCGTACCGCGTCGGTGCCGGAGAGCTGTTGCACGGGGAGCCGCCCCGCGGCGCGGAACAGCCGGGCGTTGCGGCTCGCGCCGCGCCCGTCGGGGCGGCGCTCGGCCACCGCGTGCAGGACCTGGACGGCGGCCGTGTGCGCGGCGGACACCAGGCGCGCCACATTGCCGAGCGCGCCCGACGCCCGTGCCTCCTCGGCGAGTTCGGGCAGCGCGCTGTCCGTGCCGACCACGCCCCGCTGGCACTCCACGGTGAGCAGCGCCGCGGTGGCGGGATCGAGGAGTGCGGCGAGTTCTTCGTTCGTCGGCATGAGTCCCCCTGTCACGGGATGCGGCGCGGCGTGAGCGGAGTGCGTGAGCGGAGTGCGCGAGGGTAACGCCCATTGCGTAGCGGCGGAAGACGCCCCATCCTCGGCTGACGTAACGTCAATAGCCGATCGCACACGGAGGACCCATGGCCGTCACCCAGCGCAGGGGCCGCAGGATCATGATGACGCCGGACGAACGGGACGCCTTCCTGACCGAACAGCGCACCTGCCGGGTGGCGACCGTGTCGCCAGACGGCGCGCCGCACGCCAGCACGCTCTGGTTCGTCTGGGACGGCGACGCCCTGTGGCTGTACTCCCTCACCCGCAGCAGGCGTTGGGCCGACCTGCGCCGGGATCCGCGGATCGCCGTGGTCGTCGACGCGGGCGAGCAGTACGGCGAACTGCGCGGCGTCGAGCTGTCCGGCACGGTGGAGTTCATCGGCGAGGCTCCGCGCGGGGGCGAGCCGTGCGCCGAACTGGAGACTCCGGAGCGCCTCTTCGCGCGGAAGAACTTCGGCATGGACGAGATGCCGCACGACGGCAGGCACGCCTGGGCGCGGCTCACCCCGGACGCGATCGCCTCCTGGGACTTCCGCAAGCTCGCCGCACCACGCTGACCCGCCACGCCGCGCTGACCCGCCACCACACTGACCCGCCGCGCCGCGCTGGCTCACCGCGCTGAGCGCACCCGGACGCCGGGTCAGCCGACCTCCGCTCCCGCCGTACGCAGCGCCTCCACCGCCGCCCGGATCGACGGGCGGCGATCGGCGTCCGCCCGCCACACCGCGTACACATGACGTCGTACGCCCTGCCGGACCGGCACCACGCGTACCCCGTCCGGCACCGCGCCGCGGCCCAGGCGCGGCGCCACACAGACCCCGAGCCCGGCGGCGACGAGCGCCAACTGCGTGTGATGTTCCTCCGCGCAGTGGCTCACGCGCGGCTCGACCCCCTTGGCCCGCAGCGTGAACATCAGCCAGTCGTGGCAGTACTCGCCCTCCGGCCAGGAGATCCACTCATCCGTGGCGAGCTCTTCCAGGTCGACCTCGTCCCGGTCCGCGAGCCGGTGCCCGGCGGGCATCACCACATCGGCGGGGTCGTCGAGCAGGGACGCCCGAGCCAGCCCCTCGGGCACCGGGAGCGGCTTGTTGTACCAGTCGAGTACGACGGCCAGATCGAGATCGCCGCGTATCACCCCCGCGGCGCCGTCTCCGGGTTCCCGCTCCCGTGAGGTGACCCGGAGTCCGGGGTGCCGCTCCCGCAGAGCGGTCAGCGCCGCGGGGAACAGTCCGCGCATGGCGGTCGGGAAGGCGGAGATCCGCAGTTCGCCGACGACCCGGTCGCGTTGGGCCTCCAGATCGGACTGGGCCAGTTCGACCTGGGACAGGATGCGCGCGGCGTGGTCGGCGAGCAGCCGCCCAGCGTCGGTGAGACGGATGCCGCGCCCGTTCTTGGCCAGCAGCTGCTGGCCGACCTCGCGCTCGAGCTTGGCCATCTGCTGCGACACGGCGGAGGTGGTGACGTGCAGCCCCGCCGCGGCGCCGCTGACCGAGCCATGCCGGGCGAGGGCGTCCAGGGTGCGTAGGCGCTCCAAGTTCAACATATAAGCAATGCTACGCGATAAGGCTCAGAGAATATCGATTGTGCTACGAGATCCGGTCGGTCAGGCTGCTGTGCATGGCACCCACCGCGTCCCGCACCCCGGCCGTGTCCACCGCGCTCGCCGACCACACGCCCACGCCTCCCTCCGCCGCCGGCGCGGCAGCCTCCGGCCCGTCCGCCGCCACCCCGTCCGCCTCCGGCCCGTCCGCTTCCCCTCCCGCGCCGCGGCGTCCGGTCGTGGACTGGCGCATCCGCTTCGCGTTCCTGTCCGCCGTCTGGGGCTTCAGCTTCCTGCTGATCAAGGTCGGCACCGAGGCGTACGCGCCCTTTCACGTCACCTTCGGGCGGCTGCTGTTCGGCGCCGTCGTGCTGGGCGTCGCGCTCGCCGTACGCGGTGAGCGGCTGCCGCGCGGAGCGCGCACCTGGGGTCATCTGGCGGTCTCGGCGCTCCTGCTCAACGCCGCGCCGTTCTCGCTCTTCGCCTACGCCGAGCTGACCATCCCCTCCACGCTGGCCGGAATCTGCAACGCCACATCACCGCTGTGGGGCATGGCCCTGTCGCTGGCGGCCCTGTCCGAGGACCGGCCGACCCGGCGCCGGGTCGCGGGGCTCGGCCTCGGCTTCCTCGGCGTGCTCACCGTGCTGGGGGCCTGGCAGGGATTCAGCGGCCTGGACGTCCGCGGCACCGCGCTGGCGCTGCTGGCCTCGCTGTGCTACCCGATCGGCTGGATCTACGTCCGCCGTACGCTGGCCGACAGCGGGCACTCGAACCTGTCGCTGACGGGCGGCCAGTTGCTCCTGGCCACCGCGCAACTGGCCGTGGTGACCCCGCTGTTCACCTCGCTCCCGGCCCACCTGCCGGTCGTTCCGCTGCTCGCGGTGGCGGCGCTCGGCGCACTCGGCACCGGCCTCGCGCTGCTGCTCCAGTACGGCCTGGTCGCCGAAGTCGGCCCGACGACCGCCCAGATGGTCACGTACTTCATCCCGGTCGTCGCGACCGCCGCGGGCGTGACGCTGCTCGGCGAACCGCTGACCTGGTCCACACCGGTGGGTGCGGTGATCATCCTGGCGGGCGCCGCCCTCACCCAGTCCGGGCCACGCACACGACGCTAGGGCTCGCCCCACAGCGGAACACGCCTGGGACGCGGCGGCCTGGCACCCGCCGGGCCCGCCGTGCAGCCCCTGCGTCAGAGGCGTGCGCGACCGCGACGCGCACGCCCCTGGCGCACCGCCGAGAAGCCGCGAGACCGCGGGGCCGGGGCACACCGCTCACTCGTGCCGCCGCGCGGGCGCCGGTCCCACCGCGGCGGCGACCGCGTCGGCCAGCGCGTCGATCTCATCGGGTGACAGCGACGACACGGTGATCCGCACGCCGTGCGCGGTGTCCATCCGGAAGCGCGCCCCCGGCGCGACCGCCCACCCGGCGTGCAGCAGCCGTGCCACGGCCCCCGTCTCGTCCGGCACCGGCAC
The DNA here is from genome assembly GCF_054788135.1 of Streptomyces sp. O3. Taxonomy (NCBI): domain Bacteria; kingdom Bacillati; phylum Actinomycetota; class Actinomycetes; order Kitasatosporales; family Streptomycetaceae; genus Streptomyces; species Streptomyces sp. O3. The sequence goes on along the minus strand of NZ_JBTVYK010000046.1, from coordinate 25,723 downwards.
CCAGACGTTCAGCCCGCTGCGCCCGTACGCGACGACGCCGCGCCGGGCGAGCGCGGCGATGAGGGCGTCACGGCGCTCCCCGTAGCTCGCGGCGACGACGCGCGCGTCCACCGCGCCCGTGGTCCACAGCCGCACCACGGCACACTGCAGCAGTCGGCTCACCCAGCCGGGACCGAGCCGCTGTCTGCCCCGCACCTGGTCGACCGTGACCGGGTCGCCGGTGAAGACGGCCAGCCGCAGATCCGGCCCGTACGCCTTGGCCACCGAGCGGACCAGGACCCAGGAGTCGGTGCACCCGACGACCGGGTTCGGCGGCAGGTCGACGATGCCGTGCCCGTGGTCGTCCTCGACGAGCAGCACCTGGGGGTACGCGGCGAGCACGGATTTGAGCGCACGCGCGCGTGCCGCGCTCACCACGGCCCCGGTCGGGTTCTGCGCCCGGCCGGTGACGATGACGGCCCTGGCCCCCTCGCGCAACGCCCGCTCGACCGCGTCCGGCAGCGGCCCCTCGTCGTCGACCCGCACCCCGACCGCCCGCAGCCCCAGGGCCGGGATCAGATCGAGCAGGCTGCCCCAGCCCGGATCCTCCACGGCGACCGCGTCACCCGGCCTGAGGTGGACGGCGAGCACCCGCTCGATCGCGTCGAGCGCCCCGGACGCCACCCCGACCGGGCCGTCCGGGACGCCGTCCGCGTCGAAGGCCGCGCGCACCCATCGCTCCAGCTCGGGCTCGACGTCCTCGGCCCCGTACAGCACGGGCCGCTCGGCCGCGCGCTCCCCGGCCGCCGTCAACGCCTCGGTGAGCGAGGGCAGCAGGGCCGGGTCCGGGTTACCCATGGAGACCTCGCGTACCCCTGGCGGCGCGTCGACGCGGATCGCCTCGCGCGCTGTGCTGGCGGGCCTCTGGCGTACGCGACTGCCCCGCCGCCCCGCGGTCTCGATCACCCCGCGCTCGCGCAGGGTGCGGTACGCGGCGGCGACGGTGTTCGGGTTGACGCCGAGCTGGGCGGCCAACTCCCGCATAGGCGGGAGGAGCTGACCTGGCTCCAGGTCACCGCTCCGCACCGCGCGCTCCACACTGGCGGCGATCTCAGCTGCGCGCCGCCCCTCGATCCTATATCCTCCTAGCACAAACAACATTATGCACTAGTGCAATGGAGAACGCCATGACCGTGCAGCCGGACGCCGCCGCCCAGCCGCCGACCGACTACACCCCGACCGACCGCACCGCCCCCACCCGCGCGCGGGACCGCGCCTCGTACGACCGCACGCTGGTGCACTCGATCATCGACGAGGCGTACGTGTGCCATCTCGGCTTCGTCCGGGACGGCGCGCCCGTGGTGCTGCCCACGATGCACGCCCGCCTGGGCGAGCGGCTGTACGTACACGGGTCGAGCGGCTCCCGGCCGCTGCGTATGGCGGGGCGGCCCGATCCCGGCCTCGCGGTGTGTCTGACGGTCACCCATGTCGACGGCCTGGTGCTGGCCAGGTCCGCGTTCCACCACTCGCTCAACTACCGGTCGGTCGTGGTGCACGGCGTCGCCCGCCAGGTCACCGACCCGGACGAGAAGCGCGTCGCGCTGGACACCCTGGTCGACCACGCGATCCCAGGCCGCTCGCGGGACTCCCGCCCGGCCGACGCGAAGGAACTGGCCGCCACCGCGGTGCTCCGGCTGGACCTGGAGGAGGTGTCGGCGAAGGTGCGCACCGGCGGGCCGAGCGACGACGCGGAGGACGCCGGACTTCCGCACTGGACCGGCGTGATCCCCGTGGTCAAGGGCCACGGCACCCCGATACCCGCCGACGACCTGGCCCCCGGCATCGAACTCCCCGACTACCTCAAGGCGCTCTGACCGCCCAGCCGCCCTGACCCGCCGTCTCGCCCGCCGCCCGCCGCTCAGTGCGGGCGGCGGACGGCGGCAGCAGGCGGCAGGCGGCGTACAGCGGGCGGCGTACAGCGGAAGAACGAGCGCGCCCGACATGGCGTGAACGCGCTACACGGACTGCCCGCTCGGGGACAACCGCCCCGCCTCGCCCGCGGCGGTGTCCCCCTCCGGACCAGCGCCCGCGCCCGCGTCCACGTCCGCGGCCCGGCCTCCGCCCGCGACCGGCCGGGACGGCCGCTTGGCAGGCGCCGTGGACTGGGCGATGACCGCCCCCGCCAGCACCACCGCACCCCCGATGATCTGCGGTGCCGCCAGGCGCTCGCCCAGCATGACCCAGGCGAGCACGGTCGCGATGACCGCCTCCAGACACGCCACGACCCCGGCGACCTGCGGCGAGAGCCGCCGTACCGAGAACACCCCGAAGCTGTACGCGAGCACGGTCGTCACCAGCACGATCCAGCCGAGCAGCAGCACGGCGGACACGGGAGTGCCGCCCATGTCGGCGGTGCTGGTGAGCAGCGCCCAGTCCATGTTCCAGGGGCGCGCGACGAACGTCAGCACCACGCTCCCGACGATCAGCCCGTACGCGATGACGCCGAGCGGGTCGGGGGCCGCCTCCCCGGCGTCGCTGCCGTGGTCGCCGAGCAGGAAGTAACCGGCCTGGCAGAGGGCCGCGCCCAGGGCGAGCAACACCCCGAGCGCGTCGAAGCTGAGCCCCGCCCAGACCTCGACCACACACGCGAGACCGGTGACCGCGAGCACCGCGCCGACCGTCGCGGCCCGTGTCACCGGCCGCCGCTGCACCACCCGGATCCAGGCGAGCACGAGCACCGGCCCGAGGAACTCGATGAGCAGCCCGACACCGACCGGGATACGGGAGATCGCGGCGAAATAGAAGGCCTGTACACCGGCCACCGCGAGCAGCCCGAAGCCCGCGAGCAGCATCGGCCGCTGGCGTACCAGCGCCCGGTGCCGCCAGGCGATCGGCAGCATGACGAGCGCGGCCCCGGCCGCCCTGAGCCACACCACGTGCAGGGGGTCGAGCCCCGCCTCGATCAGCGGCTTGGCCGCGACCCCGGAGCCGCCGAACGCGCACGCCGCGGCCAGGGCGTAGCCGAGACCGACACCCTTCCCCCGGCTCGCCGGGGCCCCTTGCATCCCTTGAGACCTGGACATCGGCACATCATGACAGGCGCAGTCATGAGCGTCACCATCTATACCCCTGACATCTCACTGCCCGAGACAGACCCGCGACCCGCCCGAGGCAGCCGCGCCCTACCGCCCGCCGCCTCACTCCCCTCCTCCTCGCGCAACCAGACCCGGCCCCGGAAACGTCCCCCTGGGTACCCGATTCCCCACCCGCCGAGAGGAAGCGCCGTATGCCACTCGGCCCGCACCACGCCACCAGACACACCACGCGGCACACCACGCGGGCGAAGCCCGCCGAGGAGTACGACTGCTGGCTGGTCGCCCTGCCCGCGATGGACGGCAAGCAGTACGTCTACCGGGTGTACGCACCGCACGACGCCCTGCCCGGAGACCTGTTCTGGGATGCCTGGCACTGCCATGACGAGGGGCCGTTCCCGTGGGCCCCCGATCTCTTCGACTCGGCGGTCATCCGTCGTATCGGCGAAGCGTTCTGACGGGCAGTCGCATCGCGTATCGGCAGGACGTTCTGATGGGTCGTCAGTCTTGTGATTTCCGGGCCCCGCCGCTACGTTCCGCGGCACCGCCGCTGCGTCCGCCGCAGCGCCCGACGAGAAGGGGTGGCCGCATGGCCGAAGTCAGCGCGGAGGCACGCTTCGAGGCGTCCGCGGAGAAGGTCTGGTCAAAACTGACGGACTTCTCCGTGTACGGCGAGTGGAGCACCACGCACACCGGATTCCCCAAGGGCGCCCCCGCCTCGCTGGAGGTCGGCGGCACCTTCGAGGAGAACATGAAGCTGATGGGCTTCCCCGCCGAGGTCATCTGGACCGTCGACGAACTCGAAGAGGCCCGGCTGCTCACCATCAAAGGCAAGGGCCCGATGGGCGTCAGCGTCGGAACCCGCTACCGCCTCATCCCGGACGGCGACGCCACGACGGTCCGCATCGAGGGCGAGTTCACCGGCGCGGCGGTGTCCCTGATGGCAAGCAAGCTCACGGATTCGGCGACAGCCGCCCTCCACGAGTCACTGCGCAGGCTGGACAGCCTGATCAACTGACCTGCGGCAGCCGCCCGGTGGCGTCCCGCCCACGCCGCCGACGGCCTCATCCCCTCCTCACCCTTCATCGGCGAGAATCAGATACATCTTCTTCCGGGCCTCGTTGATGACGTCGAGCGCCTTCTTTCGCTGCTCCGGAGAGCCGGTCTTCCAGACCTGCCCGTAGGCCTCCATCAGCCCGAAACCGGCCTGCCGAATCTCATTGACCGTCTCCCAGTCGACCCCGCGCCCGGCCTCCTCCCAGGGAGCGTCCGGGCCCTCGTCGGCCGCCGCCCGGCCTTCGTCGGTCAGCGCGAACAGCTTCTTGCCGCCCTCGCTCTCACTGGCGATGAGCCCCTCGTCCTCGAGCAGCTGCAACGTCGGATAGACCGAGCCCGGACTGGGCTTCCAGGCCCCTCCGCTGCGCTCGGCGATCTCCTGGATCATCTCGTACCCGTGCATCGGACGGTCCTTGAGCAGCGCCAGGATCGACGCGCGCACATCGCCGCGCCGCGCCCTGCCCCGAGGGCCGCCACGCCCCCGGCCTCCCCAGGGACCACCGCCCCCGAAGCCGGGCCCGAAGGGACCGAAGGCTCCGCGCCGCCCCTCGAAGTCGCCCCGACCCCGGTGTCCGGGCCCGCAGTGCCCGTGTCCACGCCCGTGCTCATGTCCGTGTTCCTGATGGTGGGAGCGCATCACGCTCACCCCTCTCATCTTTCCTTCTTCTCTTCCACGCGACCATTCGCGATGCTTCAACGATATATCGGGACTGTTCGGCTGGCAAGGCTCCGATGGACTTCCCCGTACGGAACCCGAGCGGGCCAGCGCGCCACCCGACCGGGCCAGCCAGCGCGAATTGGCCTTGGCCAGCGGATTCATCCGGCCCGTAGCGTCGAGCGCATGCGTATCCGAATCGTCGACGCCTTCACCGACCGCCCCTTCGCCGGGAACCCGGCCGGAGTGCTGCTTCTCGACGCCTTCCCCTCCGACGACCGACTCCAGCGGATCGCCGCGGAGATCAACCTCTCTGAGACCGCCTTCGCCCACCCGCTGCCCGCGGGCGGCGCCGCCGACTGGGCGCTGCGCTGGTTCACCCCCACGGCCGAGGTGGACCTCTGCGGACACGCGACCCTGGCCACCGCGCACGTCCTGAGCGGCGACGCCGACGGGACGGGCGGCGCCGTGCGGTTCAGCACCCGCAGCGGCGTCCTCACCACGACCGCCCACGGCGACGGCTCGCACACCCTGGACTTCCCCACCGCCCCGCTCACCGAGGTCGCCGTTCCCACGGGCGTGCCCGAGGCGCTGGGGGCGGAGCCGCTGGCCGCGTACGACACCGGCCCGCACGTCGGCGACCTGCTGGTCGAGCTCGCGGACGAGAAGACGGTGCGCGCCCTCGCTCCCGACCTGCGGGCGCTGGTCGCGCACTCGCGGCGCGGCATCATCGCGACCGCCCCGGCCGAAGACCCGGCCAGCGGCTACGACTTCGTCTCGCGCTGCTTCTTCCCGCGCGTCGGCATCGACGAGGACCCGGTCACCGGCAGCGCGCACACGGCGCTGGCGCCCTACTGGTCGCCGCGCCTGGGCCGGGACGAGCTGACCGGCCTCCAGGCCTCGGCCCGCTCGGGTCTGGTACGGACCGCACTCCGGGGCGACCGCACCCTGCTGACCGGCAGCGCGGTCACGGTCATCGACGGCGAGCTGCTCGCCTGACCAGCGCCTCGGTACACGGCAGCACACAGTCAGGGGCGTACGAGCACCTCGTACGCCCCTGACTCACCGCACACACGCGGCTCACCGCACACACGCGGCACACGGCACACGCGGCACGCCGCCCGCCTCACGCCGTAGGCAGCCACCCCACCCTGCCCGCCAGCAGCGCGTATCCCACGAACGCCCCGATGTCGAGCAGCGTGTGCGCCACCACCAGCGGGCCGACCCGCCCCCAGCGCCGGTAGAGCAGCACGAACACCACGCCCATCACCATGTTGCCGATGAACCCGCCGATGCCCTGGTACAGGTGGTACGAGCCGCGCAGCACCGAGCTCGCCAGCAGCGACCCCGTCGGCGACCAGCCCAGCTGGTCGAGGCGGCGCAGCAGATAGCCGACGACGATCACTTCCTCGAGCACCGAGTTCTGCATCGCGGACAGGATCAGCACCGGGAACTTCCACCACACGCTGGGCAGCGCCTCCGGCACCACCGTCAGGTTGAACCCCAGCCCCCTGGCCGCCAGATAGAACGCGATCCCGGTGCTCCCGATCCCGGCCGCGATCAGCGCCCCGCGCCCCAGGTCGAACCAGGGCCGTCCGCCGTCGAAGCCGATCGCCCGCAGCCCCGCGCCCTCGCGCAGCAGCAGGTGCGCGACCAGCGCCACCGGCACCAGGGCCGTGCTGATCCCGAACAGCTGCCAGGCCAGATCCAGCCACGGCCGCCCCGGCGCCGCCGAGGCGTTCAAGGTGGCCGCCTGGTCCTTGAGCCCGCCCGGCCGAGTGGCCGCGCCGACAAACCTGATCAGCGAGGACACTCCGCTCGCCCCGAGCGAGAGCGCCAGTACCAGGAGCAGCTCGTTCCGCATGGTCCGTCGTGAGAACCGCTCACCCCGAAGAGAACCGGCCACCGGCCCCGCCTCCACCCGCACGTGTGCCTCCACTTGTTCAATCCCGCCGCATACCTATCCGCGCCCCACTAAGGTCTCGAATGCAGGTACGAAGATCGTGCGCGACAGGCCGAGGGGGACGGTACGCCACATCGTGCCGTACGCCCCCTTTCCTTGCTTCATCGCTCAAGGAGGGGCAGCACCGTCATGGGACGTCACAACAGACCCGACCGGCACGCGACGGACGAGGCAGCGGGGCGTCCGCGCTCCCGCCGCCGCTCCGTCGCGCTCGCCACCGTGCTCGTGCTCGGCGTCGCGGCGGGCGCGGGGTTCGCGGTCAACAGCGGTCTGCTCGCCTTCGAGGGGTCCTGCGAGGACGACGCCGTACGCCTGAAACTCCTCGCCGCGCCCGATATCGCGCCCGCGCTGCGCTCCGCCGCGGCCCACGCGCGCGAGCAGGGCGTCACATCGGACGGCCGGTGCTTCGAGGTCAAGGTGACCGCCCGCGAGCCGTACAAGGTCGCCGACTCGCTCCGCGCGGGTGACGACCTCGGCTACCAGGTGTGGGTGCCGGACTCCGAGCTCTGGCTGCACCGGGCCGCCCAGGGCGACGACAAGGTGCCGCTCACGGCCGCGGGCAGCGTCGCCCACACGCCCGTGACGCTGGCCGTCGTGCCGTCGGCCGCCAAGTCCCTGGGCTGGCCCCGCAAGCGGTACTCCTGGGCGGAGCTCGCCACGGCGGCGACCGTCGAGGACCAGCTCAGGCTGGGCGCCGCCGACCCCGCCCGGAACGCCTCCGGGCTGCTGGCGCTCGCCGCGATCGGCGCCTCCGCGCAGCGGACCGCGGGCCCCGAGACGGAGACCCAGGTCGCCGCCACCGCCAAGCTGCTGGCGCGGCGCACGTCCGGCAGCGACGCCCAGGCCCTGGACACGCTGGCCCGTGACGACTCCGGGACCGAGCGGGGCAACCCGCGCCGCAACCAGGCGCTGGTCGCCTCCGAACAGGCCGCGTTCACCCACAACGCGGCGGCGGGCCCGGAGGGCAGCCTCTCGCTGTTCTATCCCCTGGACGGCGCCCCGCGGCTCGACTACCCGTTCGCCCTCGTCGACGAGACCCGGCTGTCCACCGACCAGAGCCGGGCCGCGCTGCGCTTCATGAGCCTGTTCGACGAGGAACCGTGCCGGGCCATCCTGGAGAAGAACGGCTTCCGAAAAGGCGACGGAACCCCGCCCGCGCGGCTCATCACGGCGGCGGGCGGCCGCGCGCCCCAGCCGTACGCGCAGCTCACCGCCGAGCCGCCGACCCGCGGTGAGATCCAGGAGGCGCTCGGGCTGTGGACGGTCACGGTGCAGAGCGCCCGGCTCACCACCGTGGTCGACACCTCGGCCTCGATGTCCGCGCCGGTGCCGGGCCGTGACCAGTCGCGGATGGAGGTCACCAGGAACTCCCTGGTCCAGGCGCTCGACCAGTTCACCGCCGAGGACGAGATCGGCCTGTGGGAGTTCTCCACCCTGCTGGAGGGCGACCGCGACTATCGCAAACTGGTGGACACCGCCCGCCTCGGCGACCGTACGGACCAGGGCGGCACGCACCGCACACGGCTGACAAAAGCCTTCAACGACCTGCGGCCCGTCCCCGGCGGATCCACCGGCCTGTACGACACCTCGCTGGCCGCCTACAAGGACGCGCTGAAAAGCTACGCGAGCGGCAAGTTCAACGCCGTGGTGATCCTCACCGACGGCGTCAACCAGGATCCGGGGTCGATCTCCCGCGGCGACCTGGTCGCCGAACTCCAGCGGCTGTCCGACCCCGAGCGTCCCGTGCCGATCATCGCGATCGCCGTCGGCCCGGACGCCGACAAGAGCGAGCTCACCCAGCTCGCACAGGTCACCGGCGGCTCCGGCCACCAGGTCGACGACCCGGCGCAGATCCAGCAGGTCATCCTCAAGGCCATCATGACCGCGGGCCAGAACTGACGCTCAGGACCGGTCCGGCGACGCCCCCACCGGCCAGGTGTGCACCGGCTCACCGCCGCGCATCAGCTCGCAGTACCGCGTGGTGGTGGCGGCGAGCGCTTCCTGCCGCCCGAGGCCCGAAGCCAGCGCGCGGTGATAGGTCGCCACCTGCCAGGAAGCGCCGTTCACCCGCCGTCGGCAGCGCCCCTCGATCACTCCCAGGTAGAAGTCGCGGTCGGCCGGTTCGACGCCCCACGCGTCGAGCCCGGCCGCGGCCAGCGGCAGCAGCTCATGGCGTACGAGGTCCACGGCGGGCATCCGCGCCAGGGCGCCGCCGCGCCCGGACCGCGGCCAGGTGAACTCCGCGTCGATGCCATGGCGGCACGCGGCGTCGAAGTTGGCCGCGGCCGCCTCGAACGGCAGCCTGGTCCACACCGGGCGGGCATCCTCGGCCAGCGCCCGGACCGCGCCGTAGAAGAAGGCGGCGTTGGCGATCACATCGGTGACCGTGGGCCCGGCGGGCAGCACCCGGTTCTCCACGCGCAGATGCGGCACGCCGTCCGCGATGCCGTACACCGGGCGGTTCCACCGGTACACGGTGCCGTTGTGCAGCACCAGTTCGGCCAGCCGCGGCACCCCGCCGGCGTCGATGACCCGCAGCGCGTCCTCGTCGTCGCAGATCGGCAGCAGCGGGGGGAAGTAGCGCAGGTTCTCCTCGAAAAGCTCGTACGCGGAGCCGATCCAGCGCTCGCCGAACCAGGTGCGCGGCCGCACCCCCTGGGCCTGGAGCTCGGGCGGCCGGGTGTCGGTGGACTGCAGGAACAGCGGCGGGCGCGACTCGCGCCACAGCTCATGGCCGAACAGGAACGGCGCGTTGGCGCCGACGGCTATCTGCGCCGCGGCCAGCGCCTGCGCCGCGTTCCACACATCGGCGAACCGCGTCGGCGTCACCTGAAGATGCAACTGGACCGAGGTGCAGGCCGCTTCGGGCGCGATCGACGCGGAGGTGCAGGTGAGCCGTTCCACGCCCTCGATGTCGAGGGTGAACTCCTCGCCGCGCGCGGCCACGATCTGGTCGTTGAGCAGGGCGTAGCGGTCCACGTCGGAGAGGTTGGCGGAGACCAGGTCCTGCCGGGTGAGCGTCGGCAGTATGCCGATCATCACGATACCGGCGGCCACCTCGCCGGACTTCCGGTGAGCATAGGCGAGTCCGGTCCGCAGCTCTTCGGCGAGCTGGTCGAGCACCCGGCCGCCCAGCCGGTGCGGGGCAATATTCACTTCCAGATTGAACATTCCCAGCTCGGTCTGGAAATCGCGGCTCGCGATGCGCTCCAGCACCTCCGCGTTCAGCATCCTCGGCATGCCGTCGGGGCCCACGAGATTCAGCTCGATCTCCAGCCCCATCAGATTCCGCGGCCGGTCGAACTTCTTCTCCTCCAGCAGTCTCCGCAACCCCGCGAGGCACTGCTGAAGCCTCCTGCGGTACCGCTGCCGATCGGACAGGTCCGCACCGCCTGCCACGACCTTCTCCCCCATCGAAGCGTCCTTCCTCGATTGGGCAGCCCACCGCCGGCCGCTGCGTCACCGGGGATATGCCCAGCCGATGTGATCGATAACGCCCGGCGAACGGCCGCCGCACAGTAGGCTCGAACCCGACGGTGACCGGCACATTCGCTCGGCATACGGTGATACTCGGATTCACCGGACACGCACCGTGGTGACAAACGCCGACGAGAATCGGCCGACCACACGCCGCGCATGAGCCGAGGCCACCGAGCCGACCCGGCCAGGAATCGGGATAAACACCGCAATTGCGCGACCGGATTTCACCTTGCCAGCGCCAAAAGAACCCTCCCGCGAAACACGACCTGAACACACGTCGTATAAACTCCCCGGACGAGGCAGAGAGTTGGCGCTCACGGACCGAAGCTCCCGCCCCTCTGGCCCAGGCGAGCTGACAGCGCCGTCCGCGTCCGCCCCCTGCGTCACCCAGCCTGTCGAAGTGAGAGGCATCTACCATGCCGCTGCATGTCCCCCCGGCTCCCGCACCAGCCCTGCGCAGCGTCCTCGCGGCACTCGGTTCCCCCACCGCCGTCCGCGAGGCGCGCACCCCGTCCCTGCGCTCCGCCCAGGGACCCGCACACCCCGAGCTTCCCCTTCCGGTCCACGTACTCGACCGGATCACGCCCGTCGGCGGGCCGCCCCGCGCACACCTGGCCGGCTGGCGCTTCCTGATCCGGTGCGGCGACCGCGCGGGCGCCGCCGGGGACACCCGGCTGACGCCGGACGGCTGGGCCTTCTCGCACTTCTTCGAGGGTCCGTACGTCACCGCGACCGAGCGCGCCCTGCGCCAGGCCGAGTCCCTGCCGGGCCACCACCAGCCGCGGCTGCTGTCCGTGCCCGAGCTGTACATGCTCACGCTCTGGCTGCACGGCGACGTGCACAGCGACCCGGCGGCGGGCCCACCCGCCCCCGCCGACCTGCTGGTTCCCCTCGCGCCCGCGCCTCCGGGCATCGCCGCGCACCTGCCGCACCGCGTCGCGGACCTGCTGCCGGTCCTCACCCACCGCCTGCGGCCCGCGCCCCTGCTCGGCTCACCCGCCTAAGCCCCGCCTCACCCGCCCCGCGGCCCGCCCCGGCCGCGGGGCGGTCCGCCGCCCCGGCCCGTCCGCCGCCCCGGCCCATCCGGACTAGTCCCATCCGGCTACCTCTAACCACCCAGCCAGGCAGTGCAGTTGAACTGAACCGTCCGCACGGGTGACGCGTCCCTTACCAGTGGGGGGAGCCGCCGCGAAATCCCTGCGGAATCCCGCCCATGGGGCAACACTGGAAGTGGACCGACGACAACGGGGGTTCGGAATGAGCGCCGCAGACCGCGGGACCCGCACTACCAGGACAACGCAGCGAAAGAACACCTCCATGTGCCAGCATCAGCCACCCTGCCCGTCAGCCGACTCCGCCGACCGGGAGGCAGCGGTCCTAGTGGCCCACCATCCCGAACAGGGCTGGAGCCTGCTGTGCAACGGCGTCCTGTTCTTCGAGGACACCGGTGAGCTGCTGCCGGACGGGCGGATCATCGCCCCGCACCGGCCGCCGGGCACCCACCGGGTGGCACGTGCCGCATAAGGACTCCACCAGCGCACCGCGCGCAACGAAGGGGCCGGTCCGGAGGAAACCTCCGAACCGGCCCCGACGCATGACCGCCGCCGCTCAGTCGTCGTACGCGTCCATCGGCGGGCAGGAGCACACCAGGTTGCGGTCGCCGTACGCCTGGTCGATCCGGCGCACCGGCGGCCAGTACTTGTCCGCGGCCTCGACACCGGCGGGGAAGACGGCCTCCGTACGCGCGTACGCGTGCTCCCACTCGCCCGCGAGCACGGCCGCCGTGTGCGGAGCGTTCCGCAGCGGGTTGTCGTCCGCCGGCCACACGTCCGAGCCGACCTTCTCGATCTCGGCGCGGATCTCGATCATCGCCTCGCAGAACCGGTCGATCTCACCGAGATCCTCGCTCTCGGTCGGCTCGATCATCAGCGTCCCCGCCACCGGGAAGGACATCGTCGGCGCGTGGAAGCCGTAGTCGATCAGCCGCTTGGCGACGTCGTCCACGGTCACGCCGGTCGCCTTGGTCAGCGGGCGCAGGTCGATGATGCACTCGTGCGCGACCAGACCGCCGGGACCGGTGTAGAGCACCGGGTAGTGCGGCTCCAGGCGCTTGGCGATGTAGTTCGCGCCGAGCACCGCGACCTGGGTGGCGCGCTTGAGGCCCTCGCCGCCCATGAGACGTACGTACGCCCAGGAGATCGGCAGGATCCCGGCCGAGCCCCACGGGGCCGCGGAGACGGGCCCGACACCGGTCTGCGGCCCGGCCGCGGGCTGCAGCGGGTGGTTCGGCAGATACGGCGCGAGGTGCGCCCGCACGCCGACCGGGCCGACGCCGGGGCCGCCGCCGCCGTGCGGGATGCAGAACGTCTTGTGCAGGTTGAGGTGCGAGACGTCGCCGCCGAAGCGACCCGGCTGGGCGAGGCCCACCAGGGCGTTCAGGTTGGCGCCGTCCACGTACACCTGACCGCCCGCGTCGTGCACCGTGGCGCAGATGTCCGCGACATGCTCCTCGAACACGCCGTGCGTGGACGGGTACGTGATCATGAGCACGGCCAGCTCGTCGCGGTACTGCTCGATCTTGGCCCGCAGGTCGTCCACGTCGATCTCGCCGTCGTCGGCGGTCTTCACCACGACGACCTTCATCCCGGCCATCACGGCGCTCGCGGCGTTGGTGCCGTGCGCGGACGACGGGATGAGGCAGACGGTGCGCTGCGCGTCGCCGTTGGCCCGGTGGTAGCCGCGTACCGCCAGCAGGCCCGCGAGCTCGCCCTGCGAACCGGCGTTGGGCTGGAGCGACACCTTGTCGTACCCGGTGACGGCGGCGAGCTGCTCCTCCAGCTCACGGATCAGCGTGAGATAGCCCTGCGCCTGCTCGGCGGGCGCGAACGGGTGCAGCGCACCGAACTCGGGCCAGGTGACGGCCTCCATCTCGGTGGTGGCGTTGAGCTTCATGGTGCAGGAGCCCAGCGGGATCATGCCGCGGTCCAGCGCGTAGTCCCGGTCGGCGAGCTTGCGCAGGTAGCGCAGCATCGCGGTCTCGGAGCGGTACTGGTGGAACACCGGGTGGGTCAGGTACGCGTCGCCGCGCAGCAGCGCGTCGGGCAGCGCGTCGGCCGCCGTCTCATCGAGGGCCTCGATGTCGGCGTCGACGCCGAAGGCCGCCCACACGGCCGTCAGCTGCGCCCGTGTGGTGGTCTCGTCGCAGGCGATCGAGACGTGGTCGGCGTCCACCAGCCGCAGGTTGACGCCCCCCTCACGGGCCGCGGTGACGATGTCGGCGGCCTTGCCCTGGGCCCGCACCGTCACGGTGTCGAAGTACGCGCCGTGCACGACCTCGGCGCCGCCCGCCGTCAGGCCCTCGGCGAGAATCGCGGCGTAGCGGTGGGTGCGGCGGGCGATGTCCTTGAGGCCCTGGGGGCCGTGGTACACCGCGTAGAGACCGGCCATGACGGCGAGCAGCACCTGGGCGGTGCAGATGTTGCTGGTCGCCTTCTCGCGGCGGATGTGCTGCTCGCGGGTCTGCAGCGCCAGGCGGTAGGCCTTGTTTCCGTCCGCGTCCACGGAGACGCCGACGAGCCGTCCCGGCAGGTTGCGCGCGAACTTCTCGCGTACGGCCAGGTAACCGGCGTGCGGCCCGCCGAAGCCCATCGGGACGCCGAACCGCTGCGTGGTGCCGACCGCGATGTCCGCGCCCAGCTCGCCGGGCGAGGTGAGCAGAGTCAGCGCCAGCAGGTCGGCCGCGACGGTGACGACCGCGCCCAGGTCGTGGGCCTGGTCGATGACGGGCTTCAGGTCCCGTACGGCGCCCGACGCGCCCGGATACTGGAGCAGCACGCCGAACACGCCGCGCTCGGCGACCTCGGCCGGTATGCCCTGGGACAGGTCCGCGACGACGACCTCGACGCCGGTCGGCTCGGCACGGGTCTCGATCACCGCGATCGTCTGCGGCAGCGCGTCGGCGTCGATCAGGAAGACGCCGTTCTTGACCTTGCCGACCCGGCGGGACAGCGCCATGGCCTCGGCCGCCGCGGTGCCCTCGTCCAGCAGCGAGGCCCCCGACGTGGGCAGCCCGGTCAGGTCGGCCACCACGGTCTGAAAGTTCAGCAGCGCCTCAAGGCGGCCCTGCGAGATCTCCGGCTGGTACGGCGTGTACGCGGTGTACCAGGCCGGGTTCTCCATCACGTTGCGCAGGATCACGGGCGGCGTGAACGTGCCGTAGTAGCCGAGTCCGATCATCGGCGCGACCACGTCGTTGCGGTCCGCGAACGCGCGCAGCTCGGCCAGCACCTCCGGCTCGGTGCGCCCGGCGGGCAGCCGCAGCGCCTCGGTGGACTTGATGACCTCCGGCACGGCGGCCGCGGTCAGCTCGTCGAGTGAGCCATAGCCGACCTGGGCGAGCATCTTCGCTCGGGCCTCGGCGTCCGGCCCTATGTGGCGTTGCTCGAAGGGGATGCCACGTTCCAGCTGGGAGAGCGGAATGCGGTTGGCAGTCATTGCGGAGGCCTCCTGGTCATGCGACCTGCGAGAGGTACCACGGCGCGGGTACCCGGACGGCCTCCCCCTCTGTCATCTCAACCTGAGAGCTTCACCGGCCCGCGCCGTGCGACCCGGCTTTCACCGTCGGTGAGGGCGGATGCCGTCGACGCCCGCCCTGCTTTCCAGAGTGACCTCGTCCGTGCGGTACAGGGGCCTGAGAGATTCCGGGGAGGAGTTGCTCCTTCGGCGCCTCCGGCGCCAACCGGAGAGCTCTCCCGCACGGGGTCAGCAGCCGCCTGCCAGCCTACCAGCGCGGACACCTGGCCAGGAGTGCAGAACGACAAGCAGCGGGCCCCGAGTGGCCTCCACCTGGATTGTGCCGTTTCGTAGACTTTACGGACGGGGTGCGACCTTTTTGGAGGGACCGTGCAGACCGATATCGATCCGCGGAGCCTGATCGGCCGCAAGGCGTTCGACCGGACCGGCAGCAAACTCGGCACGGTGGACGAGGTCTATCTCGACGACGCCACCGGCACACCCGAGTGGGCGGCCATACGGACCGGCATGTTCAGCCGGGACGCCTTCGTCCCCCTGGAGCCCAGCGAACTGGTCCAAGGCGCGCTGCGCGTCCCGTTCGAGCGCGCGCTCATCAAGGACGCCCCCGACTTCGGAGTCGGCCGCCATCTCTCTCCCGAGCAGGAACTGCAGCTCTACCACCACTACGGCCTGGACATCGCCTCTCCCTCCCCCTCCGCCGAGAGCCCGCCCGACGACGACTCCTGACCGGCCGCCGCCCCCGGCGCCACCGCCGCGGGCACGAGCGGCAGCGCCTCGCCCACGTGCAGCGACGGGTCGTCGACCCGGAACGTCCGCACCCGGCCCGGCCGTGATCCGGGCGTCTCGAACCGCACGGTCACGCGCCCGAGCCCGCTGCCCTGCACCCACCCGGCGCCGAACTCGTCATGCCGCACATCGTGCCCCGCCAGCCAGCGCCGCTCGGCCGGCCCGGACTCGCCCCGCCCGCCCTCCGGCGCCCCTCCCGGCCCGCCCGCGCTCTCGGTCTCCCCCTCGTCGTCCAGCGGCGCGTCCTGCCCGGCCCGCTCCCCGGACGCTTCTCCGTCCGCTCCGGGCGTCCGCTCGGTGTGCGCGGCCTCCGCGCGCGCCTGCGCGAAGAGGTCCTCCTGGGTGAAGTCGGCCAGTCCCGTCACCCCCACCCCCAGCAGCCGCACCCCGCCCGTGGTGTCCACGGCCTCCAGCAGCCGGTCCGCGGCCTCGCGGATCACCACCGGGTCGTCCGTGGGCCCCCGGAGCGTCTCGGACCTGGTGAGCGTCGAGAAGTCGTACCGGCGCACCTTCAGCACGACGGTCCGCCCGGAGTGTCCGGACCCGCGCAGCCGCCGCACACACCGCTCGGCCAGCCGCCCCACCTCAAGCCGCACCCGCACCCGGTCGTGGATGTCCACGTCGAAGGTGTCCTCGACGGAGACCGACTTCGTGTCCCGTTCGGCCACCACGGGCCGCTCGTCCTGCGCCAGGGCCATCGCGTACAGCTGGCCGCCGTGCGCCTTCCCCAGCAGCCGTACGAGCTCGTCCGCACCGGCCTCGGCGATCTCCTCGACCGTGCTGATCCCGGCCCGTCGCAGCTGGTCCCCGGTCACCGGACCGACCCCCGGCAGCGTGCGCACCGACAGCGGCGCGAGCAGCGCGCGCTCCGTGCCCGGCTCGATGAGCACCAGGCCGTCGGGCTTGGCCCGCTCCGAGGCGATCTTGGCCAGCATCTTGGACGCGGCGAGCCCGACCGATCCGGTCAGTCCCGTGACGGCCCGTATGTCGGCGCGCAGCCGCTGGCCCGCCGCCCGCGCCGAGGTCTCGTCCCAGGCCGCCGCACCGGCCGCGAGGTCGACGAAGGCCTCGTCCAGGCTGAGCGGCTCCACCAGCGGGGAGAGTCCGTGCAGCAGCGCCATGACCTGCTCGCTGATCGCGCGGTACACCCCGAAGCGGGGCACCAGGTAGGCCGCGTTCGGCGCCAGTCTGCGCGCCTGCCCCATCGGCATCGCCGAGTGCACCCCGAACCGGCGCGCCTCGTACGAGGCGGTGGCGACCACGCCGCGCGGCCCGAGCCCGCCCACGATGACGGCCTTCCCGCGCAGGCTCGGCTTCGCCGCCTGCTCCGCGGCGGCGAAGAACGCATCCATGTCCAGATGCAGAATGGTGGGCGCCGATCTCACACCACCGATGCTGCCCTATGGCACTGACAACGGGGCCGGCGGCGCGGCTGGCGACGCGGCGGCGGCCGGTGTCATCCGGCGCGGTTGCGGCGCCGCGCCAGCTCGTCTTTGGGGTTGTGGCCGATCAGCGTCTCGCCGGTGTCCACCCGCTCGCCGTGCAGCTGCGAGAGCGCCGCCTCGACGTCCTGCCACACCACCCCGACCGCGATCCCGAAGACGCCCTGGCCGCCCTGGAGCAGATCCACGACCTCGTCGGGCGACGAGCACTCGTAGACGGTCGCGCCGTCGCACATCAGCGTCATGCGTTCCAGGTCCGCAGACTCGCGGTGCCTCAGGTGCTGGACGGTCGTCCGGATGTTCTGGAGGGACACTCCGGTGTCCAGGAAGCGCTTCACGATCTTCAGGACGACCACGTCACGGAAGCCGTAGAGCCGCTGGGTTCCCGATCCGCTCGCGGGCCTGACGCTCGGCTCGACCAGGCCCGTACGCGCCCAGTAGTCCAGCTGCCGGTAGGTGATGCCGGCGGCGGCGCACGCCGTCGGCCCCCGGTACCCCACCTCGTCGGACGTCGCGCCACCGCTCCCGGTCACCACCGTCGGCCGCTGCGCGGTGCGGCCGGCCGCACCGCTGTGGAGCGGATACGGACCGCCAGCCGCCGTGCCGTCGCCGCTGCTTCTCACGCCGACCTCCGTCCTTGACCTGCCTTCACGAAGGTAGGGAGTACCCCGAGGCGCGTCAACGAACGCCACACTCGGCACGCCGGGTGATAATCACCCCGAGAGTGGTTTCCCGTACTCCTCCACGGGGAAAGGCTAGCCGAATGGCCCGGCAGCGCTCCGGGACGGCTCACTGACTGTGCGCGTCACTGACTGTTCGTACCGAAGTCCTCGGGCGAGATCTGGTCGAGGAACTCGCGGAACTTCTCCACCTCGTCCTCCTGCTCGTCCGGGATGGCGATCCCCGCGTCGTCGAGCACCCCGTCACTGCCGTAGATGGGCGTACCGGTGCGCAGGGCCAGCGCTATGGCGTCCGAGGGACGCGCGCTGACCTCGACCCCGCTGGCGAACACCAGTTCTGCGTAGAAGACTCCCTCTCGCAGATCCGTGATCCGTACTTCGGTCAGCTCCTGGCCAACAGCCTCGAGCACGTCCTTGAACAGGTCGTGCGTCAGCGGACGGGCGGGCGCCATGCCCTGCTGGGCGAAGGCGATCGCGGTCGCCTCCCCCGGCCCGATCCAGATGGGGAGGTACCGATCGCCTCCCACTTCACGCAGGAGCACGATCGGTTGGTTGGAGGGCATTTCGACCCGGACACCGACAACGTCGAGCTCATTCACACAGCAACCCTAGGACGTGCCCGGCAGGTTTGGGTAGTCGGGCACGTTCCCGGTCAGTACGGGCGGCCCCTGAGCGCGGTCTGTACGAGCGCCGTGTGCAGTCGGCTGGTGAGCTCCGCGAGCTCCTGCACGCGGGCCTCCGCATGGGCTCTGGTCTGCGGATTACGGTGCTGGCGCAGCGGCGACACGACCTGGTCGACCAGACCGGCTTCCCGTTCGGCGGAACTCTTCATGGCCCGCAGATGCCGTGGTTCGACGCCAAAACTTCCCAGCTCGGCGATGAGTCCGGCGATCCGCACGGCCTCGGTGTCGTATCCGTCGTCGGACACGGGCGCGATGAGTCCGTAGGCCTCCCACTCCTCGAGCTCCCGCGCGCTGACCTGTGCCGCCGCCAGCAGCTCGGCCCTGCCGACCAGGGTGACCTGGCCGACCGCTGGCTCCTCAGCCTTCTGGGGCCGCTCACCGTGGCCGTACGGCGTGCTCTGCTGGCCCGCCTGGCCCGCCTGGCCCGCCTGGGGCGGCTGGACTCGCTCACCGCGCTCCAGCGCGTCCAGGTACTCCCTGATCACCTTCAGCGGCAGATAGTGGTCACGCTGCATTCTCAGCACCTGCGCGAGCCGCTCGACGTCCTCGGGGCTGAATTTCCGGTACCCGGACGGTGTGCGCCGCGGCTCGACCAGGCCTTCGGACTCCAGGAAGCGGATCTTGGAGAGGGAGACCTCGGGGAACTCGTCACGCAGCAGGTTCAGCACCGTGCCGATGCTCACCAGGCGGCCGTCCGTGGTGGCGGCGCCGTCCCCGGCGCCGCCACTTTGTGTGTGAAGCATGGACCTCCCCTGGGGGTTTCCCCGGACGGAGTCCGGGGAGGGTCAGACGCCCCGCTGGCTCGCGTAGAAGACCAGCCGGTACTTTCCGATCTGCACCTCGTCACCGTTGGCGAGCACGACCGAGTCGACCGGCTCCCGGTTGACGTAAGTGCCGTTGAGGCTGCCGACGTCGGCGGCGGTGAACGCTCCGTCCGCGCCGCGGCGGAACTCCACATGGCGGCGCGACACGGTCACGTCGTCCAGGAAGATGTCACTCTGCGGGTGACGCCCCGCGGTCGTCAGATCACCGTCCAGCAGGAACCGGCTGCCGGAGTTCGGGCCACGGCGCACCACCAGCAGCGCGGAGCCGAACGGCAGCGCGTCCACGGCCGCCTGCGCCTCCGGCGAGAGGGTGGGGACCGGGTTCTGTCCGGTGGCCTCCGCCTCATAGGCCTCAAGGCCCGAGATGGAGATCGTGGACGTCGTCTCCGACGGCCGCTCGGCCGACGCTCCGGCGCGCAGCGGCGCTCCGCAGTTCGAGCAGAACCGGCTGGCCTCGGCGTTGCGGTTGCCGCACCTCGTACACACCAAGGCGGACATGGATGGTTCCTCCTGCCGCGGCTGCCCCGCGGGGGCATGGGATGCGTAAGGGCCGGAGGGGGACCCTCCTCCCGTACCTGAGGGTGACGGTTCTCCGGAACCTATGCGGCCGGGCGCGGCAGGGTCAACAGAAGACCCGCCCTGGCCGCCCGAAATGCCACCGGCTGGCCCAGTGACCTCATCGCGGAAGAGCGGGCGCTCCGCTCCCTGCTCCTCGGCCTCCGCATGCCGTGGTGCGCGGTGCCGGGCAGCGTTGCTGCCGTCTTGGCGTGCGCTCTTGCCGAACAACTTCGCAAACAACTTCACGGGCGATTCCCCTTGACCGAAACAGACCCGCCCGTGGGGCAGGACGAACCCTGATTGCACACACCGGTCGACCCGGACATCTTCACAACGTCCGGATCCACCGGACAGTTTCCACGACGCGGCACTCTTCTCTTACGCCGACCCCCCGCAACGTCCCGCGCTGAACTCACCACCCCCGTCCACCCGCGCTTCACTGGGAAGACGACCGAGCGTAGTCAGGACGATTCGCCCGTCGCAAGGCATCCACGACGATCTTCTCCGCACGGGCCACAGAGACCGTGGCCTGCTCCTTCTGCAGCGTCTGCACCACACCTCCCGGAATTTTCAACGCCGGCTCGATGTCCTCGGGCTCACCGATGACCTTGAAACGGTACGGCGCACTGATCTTGCGGCCGTCTACGCGCACGCCGTCGTCCGCTTCGGCGTCCGGGTCCGGGTCCGCGAGGTGGGTACTGGCCACCACCCTGACGTCGTTGATCTGGATCGCCTCCGCACCGGCCGCACGCAGTTCCTGGATCGCGTCGAGCAGCGTGTCCGCCTCGACCGAGCCCGTGGGGTCGCTGATGGTGAGAGTGATCCCCGGACCCTGCGCCGCGACGGTACCCGCCAGCACGCCAAGCTGCCGCTCCTTCTCAGCCGTCTGCCTACGCGCCTCCTCGGCTCGGTCGGAACTGTTCTCCAGCTCCGTGCGCTGGCTTTCCAGGAGTTGCTTCTCCCCTTCAAGACGCTCGGTGCGGCCGTCCAGTTCATCGAGGATGCGTACGAGATCCTCCCGCCGCGCGCCTCGCAGCGCATCGCCCTCGCTCGTCGAGCGCACCTGGATGGCCAGTCCAAGGCCGAGCACGAACAGCAGGAGCGCGACGATGAGTTGGGCACGGGACACCCGCGGCGGCCACAGGCTCTTGAGCAGCCGCCTGCGCCCCGTGAGCCGCTCCTCGGGCTCGCTGGCGCCCGTCGCGGCCGCTGAGGTCGGTTCTTCGCTGCTCATCGCCCTCACGCCCGGAACACATGCCGCCGGATCGCGGCGGCGTTGGAGAAGATCCGGATACCGAGCACCACCACCACACCGGTGGACAGCTGCGCCCCGACGCCCAACTCGTCTCCCAGGAACACGATCAGCGCGGCCACCACCACGTTCGAGAGGAAGGACACCACGAAGACCTTGTCGTCGAAGATGCCGTCCAGCATCGCCCGCAGGCCGCCGAAGACCGCGTCGAGTGCCGCGACGACGGCGATCGGAAGATACGGCACGACCGCCACGGGAACCTCGGGCCGGACCAACAGTCCGACCACGACTCCCACGACGAGGCCCAGTACGGCGATCACGATGTGCCCTTTCCTGCTTGTGGCTCCGCGTTGCGTACGGTCAGACTCGGCGCGGCGGGCAGCCGTACGTCCTTCTCCACGGCGATCTTGGATCTGATCCCGTAGTTCTCCTTGAGGACCTGCAGATACAGGCCGTCCGCGCTGCGCCGGAACTTCGCCCGCACCTGCGGCCCGTCCCCGATCGCGAGCACGGTGTACGGCGGCACCAGGGGCTTGTTGTCGACCAGTATCGCGTCACCGGCCGCCCGGATCGCCGAGAGCGCCGTCAGCCGCTGCCCGTTGATGGCGATGGCCTCAGCGCCCGACTGCCACAGACCGTTCACCACACGCTGCAGATCACGGTCGCGCAGCCGCCCGGTGTCGGAGAACCCGCTGCTCGTGCGCGGCCCGCCGCCGCCCTGATCGGCCTCGTCGGCGTCGTCCACCACCAGTTTCACACCGGGCCCGTGCACCTCCGTCGCGCCGGACAGCAGGGCCACCAACTCGCCCTGGTCGCCGCCGTGCTCCTGAAGGGCCGCCCGCTGGCGCTTGCCCACATCGGCACGCAGCGTGTCGATCTCGTCCTCGAGCCGGTCCGCGTGGTCGGTCTCCCGCCCGACACGGTCGATCAGTTCCTGCCGCTCCTTGGCCACCACGGGTGCCTCGACCTGGGCCTGTTTCGCCCCCATCGTCACCACCGTCGCGGCCAGCACCAGCCCCACCGCGAGGCCCAACTTGGCCCGTAGCGTGCGGGGCAGTCCGCCGCCGCCCGCCGTCTTCCTACGCGCCGCGGCCTCGGCGTAACCCTCGTCGAGACTGTGGTCCATCACATTGGTCAGCAGCGACATCGAAGCGTCGGGACGCGCGGGGGGCGAAGCGGTGCTCCGATCGGGATGCTGCTGCGACATGCCGCACATCGTCGCACGTCGCGGCCGATACCTCCGAATGGCCCACCGCCGTACCGGGCAGCGGCGGCGTGATCCACTGCCCGGCGGCGCAGACCGGTCAGTGTCCCGCGCTGTCCACCACAACCGACCACTCGTCGAGCAACGCCTGCGCGGAGGCGTCGTCGGGCCCCTCGGCCCACAGGTGGGTGACGGCCTCCGCCGGGTCGGGCAGCACCATCACCCAGCGTCCGTCGGCCTCCACCACCCGTACACCGTCGGTGGTGTCGACGGACCGCTCGCCCGCCGCCTCCACGACCCGCCGCATCACGAGCCCCTTCACCGCCCAGGGCGTCGCCAGGTCCCGGCGCAGCACATGGGCGCGCGGGATACGGGCGTCGATCTGGCTGAGGGTGAGCTGCGTACGGGCCACCAGTCCGATCAGCCGCACAAAGGCGGCCGTGCCGTCGAACACGCTGCTGAACTCGGGGATGATGAACCCGCCACGGCCGTCGCCACCGAAGATCGTCGCATCTCCGCGGCCCACGCGCGTCAGGTCGTCCGGCGATGTCGTCGTCCACTCGACCTGGGTCCCGTGGTACGCCGCCACCTGCTCGGCGACTCGGGTCGTCGTCACCGGCAGCGCCACCCGGCCGCTGCGCCGCTCCGCCGCGACCAGGTCGAGCATCACCAGCAGCGCGCGGTCGTCCTCGACGATCCGCCCCTTCTCGTCGACCAGCGACAGCCGCTCGCCCACGGGGTCGAACCGCACTCCGAACGCCGCACGCGCCGAGGCCACCATCTCGCCGAGCCGCACCAGTCCCGAGCGCCGCGCGTCCGCTGTCTCGGTGGGTTTCGCCTCGTCGAGTCCGGGGTTCATGGTCAGGGCTTCGACGCCGAGCCGCCCCAGGAGGCTGGGCAGCACCAGACCGGCACTGCCGTTCGAGGCGTCGACGACCACCTTGAGCCCGGATTCCTGGATTCCCGCGGTGTCCACGTTCCGCAGCAGCGAGCCGGTGTACGAGTCGAAGACACTCGACGGGAAGCGCAGGTCACCGATCTCGCCGGGGAAGGCGCGCCGGTACTCCTGCCGCGCGTACACCCGGTCCAGTTTGCGCTGCCCGGCCTGGGAGAGGTCGGCGCCGCTCCCGTCGAAGAACATGATGTCGACGGAATCCGGCACTCCGGGCGTCGTACGGATCATGATCCCGCCCGCGCTGCCGCGTGCCGTCTGCTGCCTGGCCACCGGCAACGGCACGTTCTCCAGGTCCCGTACGTCGATCGCGCTGGCCTGCAGCGCCGAGATGACCGCCCGTTTCAGGGCCCGTGCGCCGCGGGAGTGGTCTCTGGCCGTGGTGACGGTCGCGCCCTTCTTCAATGTCGTCGCGTACGCACCGGCCAGCCGTACGGCGAGCTCGGGGGTGATCTCCACGTTGAGGATGCCGGACACCCCTCGAGCGCCGAACAGATGGGCCTGGCCTCGGGATTCCCAGATCACCGAGGTGTTGACGAACGCACCGGCCTCGATCGTCTTGAACGGGTAGACCCGCACATTGCCCTGGACGATCGATTCCTCGCCGATGAGACACTCGTCGCCGATGACCGCGCCGTCCTCGATACGTGCGGCTCGCATGATGTCCGTGTTCTTGCCGACGACGCAGCCGCGGAGATTGCTCTGCTGGCCGACGTAGACGTTGTCGTGGATCACTGCCCTGTGCAGAAAGGCCCCGCTCTTCACCACGACGTTGGAGCCTACGACGGTGTGCTCCCGGATCTCGACACCGGCCTCGACCTTCGCGTAGTCCCCGATATAGAGCGGCCCGCGCAATACGGCGTCCGGGTGCACCTCGGCGCCTTCCGCCACCCACACGCCAGGCGAGATCTCGAACCCGTCGAGCTCGACGTCGACCTTGCCCTCGAGCACATCGGCCTGAGCCTTCACATAGCTCTCGTGGGTGCCGACATCCTCCCAGTAGCCATCGGCGACATAGCCGTAGATCGGCTTGCCTTCCTTCATCAGCTGAGGAAAAACGTCACCGGACCAGTCAACCGGAACATCCGGGTCTACATAGTCGAAGACCTCGGGCTCCATCACATAGATTCCGGTGTTCACGGTGTCCGAGAACACCTGCCCCCAGGTGGGTTTCTCCAGGAACCGTTCGACCTTGCCGTCCTCGTCGACAATGGTGATCCCGAATTCCAGGGGGTTGGGAACACGCGTCAGACATACGGTGACCAGCGCCCCCGACTCCTTGTGGAACCTGATGAGGTCGGTGAGGTCAAAGTCGGTCAGCGCGTCGCCGGAGATGACGAGGAACGCGTCGTCTTTGAGTGCCTCCTCCGCGTTCTTCACACTGCCGGCGGTGCCGAGTGGCTTCTCCTCGTTGGCATAGGTGAGCTCCATGCCGAGCTCTTCCCCGTCCCCGAAGTAGTTCTTGACGAGTGACGCCAGAAACTGGACGGTTACGACGGTCTCGCTGAGCCCATGCCGCTTGAGCAGCCGTAGGACATGCTCCATGATCGGCCGGTTGGCCACCGGAAGCAGTGGTTTGGGCATGCTCGAGGTCATGGGGCGAAGGCGGGTGCCTTCACCGCCAGCCATCACGACGGCCTTCATGTCGGAAACGTCCTCCTTGAAAGAGACGACGGATTTGCCGACTTAGCCTGTTCAGATAGCCCCGGTCAGGTCGGGTGGCGGGCCACCAGCCGTGCTACGGCCACCGAATCGGAAGGCTCAATCGGCCGTGGCGTCCGCCCGGACAAGCCGACGGACCTGAACCACGTAGAGGATTCCTGCCCACCAGTACAGCGTTGTACCCCATCCGGCGAACGCCCATCCGAAAATAGCAGCGAGTGTCGCGATCCATCCACTTCCGTCACTGAGGAGCAGTAGAGGGAAGGCATACATCAGGTTGAAAGTGGCAGCTTTGCCCAGGAAGTTCACCTGCGGCGGCGGATAGCCGTGCCGCCTGAGAACACCCACCATCACCAGCAACAGCAGTTCACGTGCGAGCAACAGACCCGTCAGCCAAAGGGGAAGGATCTCCCGCCAGGTCAGCCCGACGAGTGTGGACAGAATGTACAACCGGTCGGCAGCGGGGTCGAGAAGTCGTCCCAGGCTGCTGATCTGATTCCAGCGCCGCGCGAGCTTTCCGTCGAGGTAGTCGCTAACACCGCTCAACGCCAGGACGAGCAAGGCCCAACCATCGTAGTTGGCCCCTCCGAACGCCGGGCTGAGGATCAACCACAGGAAGATCGGCACACCGACCAGACGCGCCATGCTGAGGATGTTGGGGATGGTGAGGACCCGGTCGGTCTGAACACGGGTCTCCTGGACCTCCACCCGGGGGCCTCCTGGGAAAGCGGCAACGATACCCCCTGACCTTACCCGCAGTCCCAGCCGACGAGTACACAGGGGTGGGCACCACAGCCAACGCAAAATAGCCCCGGCCCCCGAGTGCAAAACTCGGGAGCCGGGGCTCAAAATTAGTTCGGCGGCGTCCTACTCTCCCACAGGGTCCCCCCTGCAGTACCATCGGCGCTGTAAGGCTTAGCTT